>QZKU01000041.1 GCA_003598085.1 Candidatus Abyssobacteria bacterium SURF_5 | reverse complement strand
CGATTCGGGTAGAGTTCAGCGTCCCTCGCGATGCTTATGGCGCCGATGTTCCAGGCCGGCTGGCTGGACACAATCACACACTATATATCGCATGGGGAAAGAACGCCGAAGAAGCGCTCACACGGGCACTGCAACTGGCCGCAGAAGATGCAATACAGCACCACCGTGCAGCCACCTCAGATATTCTTTCTTCTATGGATATCGCAACGGGAAACGATGAATTCGATAAGGCTTTGCGATGGGCAGCTTTTTCTGGTTGGAGCCTCGTCACGAGAGAATATGGACTCGGTATCTGGGCGGGACTCCCATGGTTCAGGGATAACTGGGGCCGTGACACTTTCATTGCCTTACCGGGAATCCTCCTCGTGACAGGTCACTTTGCAGAAGCGCGCGAAATTATACGGACCTTCGCGAATCGCCAGAACACCGATCCGACAAGCCCCGATTTCGGTCGTATTCCGAATCGCTGGCGCAGCCCCGGTTTTCTTGAAAAAGGGCGGCTGGATGTGCTAACATTAATTCTTACAAGGGTTAAGAAGAGAGTAGGCGAATCATAGCGTGACTTCCCGCGGCAAGGTCAGCGTAATTATTCCCACCTATAATGGAATAAAATATATCCCGGCGTGCCTGGATTCTCTCCGAAGTCAATCGCGGGTAGCCGACGAAATCATCGTGGTCGACGACGGCTCTTCCGACGGAACCGCTGCTCTCCTCGCCGCCGCCTATCCGGAAGCACGCTTGGTGCGGCTCAAAAATAATCAAGGCTTTGCAGCAGCGGCAAACAAAGGGATCAGCAGCTCTTCGGGAGATTATATTGCTCTTCTTAATAATGATACAACGGCTCATAAGGATTGGCTCAAAGAGTTGATCAAAGTGCTTGACGAGCAGCCGTCCGTCAGTTTCTGCTCCTCCAAAATGCTGTTCGCCGATCAACCGGATACAATCAATTCAATCGGCATCGGATTCACCCGCACCGGAATTGCAATGGATGTCGGCTTTCGTCAAAAAGACGGCCTTCAGTTCGAGCGGGCCCGCCCCGTTTTCGGTGCCTGCGCGGGCGCGGCTATTTTCCGCCGAAGTCTCTTTGATGAGATAGGTCTTTTGGATGAGGACCTGTTCATGTGGTACGAAGACGTCGATTTCAGCCTTCGCGCCCGGCTCGCAGGGCGAGAATGTCTATACGTACCCACCGCGATCATCTACCACAAAGGTGGGGGAACGATTTCGTCAAAGCAGAGAAAACATATCTACTATTGCGCCCGGAATCAGATCCTGATCATGGTAAAGAATCTGCCTCGTCCTCTTCTCAATAAGTACTTGCCGCGATTGTTCTCAGTATGTTTGAAACATTCAATAAAGTCCCTGCTCAAAGGCGACACCGCTGCTGTATCAGGTTATTGTGCGGCCTTAAAAGACTTGAAGCCTTTTCTTAGGAAACGCCAACTAACTAATTGGAAAAACACTGTTTCTGATGCCGACTTAGACCGATTGCTGCAGATGGATAGCAACAACATCCTCGCCTCGGCATCCGGCAAGACCCTGGGAGATTGATCGAGGGAAATGACCTCGGCGAACGGGATAGTCAGCGTCATAATACCGAATTATAATGGTGAGAAATATCTGGCGGACTGCCTCGGTTCGCTTGCTAAACAATCGTTCAGCCAGGTCGAGATCATTGTCGTCGATAACGCATCGACCGATCGTTCAACCGAAATCATCCGGCAACGGTTCCCCAGCGTCAGGCTCGTACCGCTTTCGGCAAATCGGGGATTCGCTGCCGCAGTCAATAGAGGAATCAAAACTGCCAACGGAAACTACATCATTCTGTTAAACAACGATACGCAGGCGGATGTGAATTTCGTGAGGGCATTGCATGCGGCTCTTGAGAGGGATCCCCAGGCGGCGATGGCCGCTCCGAAAATGCTGTTCTTGAAGAATCCTGAAAGAGTGAATTCGGCGGGATTAGGCTACTCGATCACGGGGACGAATCATGACATCGGGTTCGGCAGACTGGACGGGCCCGACTTCCGGACGCCGGCGTGGATATTCGGCCCCTGCGGCGGCGCCGGGATATACAGGCGGGAAATATTTGATGAAGTAGGGGAGTTCGACGAAGACCTTTTCATGTATTATGAAGATGTTGATTTTTGCTTTCGCGCTCAATTGAGCGGCTTCAAGTGCATCTTTGTGCCCGATGCGATTGTATATCATGCCGAAGGCGGAAGCTCGGCATCGCTTCCCAAGCCGAAGAATTTCTACTTCGCCCGTAACTCGCTTTGGGTGATTATCAAGAATTTTCCGGTGAAAACCCTGTTCGCTTATCTGCCGGCGATTTTATGGGAGATGCTGAAACGAGCTTTTTCTCCGCTTCTAAAAGGTGACCCTTCGGCTGTGATAGGATATTGTTCCGCCATAAAATCTCTTCGGAAATATCTCGAAAAGCGGCGCGAGGTGCAGAGGCTCGTACGGGCCCCGATTCACGATATCGAACAACTCCTCAAGAAGAACCGCTCCGTGTGCAAGGAAATCAACATACACGGCCGCCCGTGTGAAGAACGATTATGAAGCTCGCGTGTATTGGCCCGGTAAGCCCGCTCAAGACAGGTATATCTTATTTCAACGAGCAGTTTGTGCCGTTTCTTGAACGGCATTTCACCGTCGAAACTTTCACAGACCGAAGCATAATCCCAAAAGCCTCGATGCCCGTCAGAACACCCGATATCGATGCGTTTCTCTCCGACCCACGGCGTTTCGATGCAGTCTTATACCACATGGGCAATCATTATCGGTTTCATAGGCGCACATTCGAGGCGATCCTGAGAGTGCCCGGATTTGTTCTCCTCCATGATTGCGTTCTCAGCCATTTTTTCATAAAGTTCTATCTTGAACGCGGGAATTTCCTCGCGTTTCGCAAGTTGTGCATGACAAATTTCGCCGCGCAATCGGACTCGGAAATCTCGCGATTCTATGCGGCGAAAGCCGATCCATACCATTTCCCGATGGCGGGGGTCTTGGCAATGAGCTCTCGCGGAACCATTACCATGACTGATTATGGCAAATCCATTGTTGAGCGCGAGGCGCCGGGGGCGAAAGTGCTGAGAATCCATTTCCCGTGCTTCAATCCACAGCCCGACGCCTGCCAGACCGACTTGTTCCGAAAAAAATATCAGATTCCATCCGATTACTTTGTTGTAACTTCTGTCGGGCATATGACACCCGCGAAGCGGCTGGACGTTGCCCGGGATGCCTTTCACAAGTTTCATGGGCGGTTTCCCAAAAGTCTTTTTCTCCTTGCGGGCGAATCGTCGGCTCGCTCACCGGTTTCCCCGCACGCGCAAAATGACGACTCCCACACAAGAAATCTGGGATACCTCAAGCGCGACGAGGTCGAGGCGCTTATGCAGCTTTCCGACGTCTGCATTAACCTAAGATTTCCTACGAAAGGAGAGATGTCATTAACTCTGATTGAGATGATGGAGCGGGGAAAAGTCGTTGCCGTTTCCAATCACGCCCAGTTTGCGGAATTTCCCGACGATGCTTGCATCAAGATAGACTTGGGGGCTCATGAGAGCGATGATTTGGCCGGCGGACTCCTCGAAATGGCAACTGATGAACGCCGTAAAAAAGCTATGGGTGATGCCGCACGCGAGTTCATTCTCATGCATCATGATCCGAGCTCCGCAGCCGAGGATATCGCACGGTTTATTCGGGAGAACGCCGCCAGCGAGCCCTTCGTTACGAGGGAGACCTCTCATGGATTTTTGGATGCAGATCCTTTCCCGCTTCGATATAAGCAAGCATTGGCGTACAACGTGAGGCGAATCCTGCTGTATGCAAGAGAACAGGGCCTGAACAGAGTGCTCAAAGAAGGATTCAGGCGGGCTGCGAGGCGCGATTGATATGCGGATTGCCATAGATGCCACCCCAATAATCAATCGTAGCGGAACGGGATATTATACCCAGAAACTTATTGAATTTCTCGGGCGGGCCGACTCGGAAAACCAATATGTGCTATTCTGTCCGTCCGGATATCAGCGCCACCTCGAGCGGCCGGCAATGTTCCATTACCCAAATTTCCACGTCGAGCAGGTGCGCATATTCAATCAGGGCTGGCAGGTCGCCTGGAAACAACTCGCTTTGCCGCGTCTGGTTCGCAAATTCAATCCTGATATCATTCATTTCCCTGCTTTCATCGCGTCGCTGCGCCTGGATCTGCCCTCTGTCTTGACCGTTCACGATCTATGTTATTCCCTGTTCCCGGAAACATTTTCACGGGTGCACCGGCACTACTACAAATACATGATCCCAAGGAGCATCGCCCACTGCGACGCGATAATCGTTGACTCGCTCTCCACCAGGAAGGATTTGCTCGAGCGAGTGAAAACGAAAAATGGCAGCGTGAAGACCGTGCATCTGGGCGTGGACCCGGTAACGTTTTTCAAGGTCACCGATGAAGAGAGACGCGCCGCCGTGAGAGACAAATACGCGCTTCCGCAACTGTTTCTGCTCTCGGTCGGAACGCTCGAACCTCGAAAGAACATCCCTTCCCTTATCCGGGCTTTTTCGTATGGTGTGGTCGCAAAAGCATTGCCCCATCATCTCGTTGTGACCGGGCGGAGGGGATGGCTGTTCGACGAGATATTTAGGGAAGTCGGCCTCCTCAATCTTTCCGGCAGAATTCATTTTCCGGGGTATGTTGATCAGGCGGATTTGCCCGCCCTCTACAGCATGGCGCAGGCGCTCGTATATCCTTCCCTGTACGAAGGCTTCGGGCTGCCATGCCTGGAAGCAATGTCCTGTGGAACTCCCGTCATCGCGTCCGGCGTCTCATCACTGCCCGAAATCGTTGCGCAGAACGCTCTCAAGGTCGACCCGCTTTCCGTCGACTCTATTGCCGAGGCCTTGAACAAGATTTGCGTTGACTCAGACCTGCGCGAACAGCTTTCGGAAGCGGGGATCAGGCACGCGAGCCGCTTCTCCTGGCTGACTACCGCAAAGAAGACCTTGGAAGTGTACGCCGATACCAGGAATCAGGCCTCATGAAAATCC
The DNA here is from genome assembly GCA_003598085.1 of Candidatus Abyssobacteria bacterium SURF_5. Classification (NCBI taxonomy): domain Bacteria; kingdom Pseudomonadati; phylum Candidatus Hydrogenedentota; class Candidatus Abyssobacteria; species Candidatus Abyssobacteria bacterium SURF_5. Next base: position 74,264 of record QZKU01000041.1, on the reverse strand, counting down.
TGCACGTGTATAAAGATTATTATCCCCCCGTTGTTGGAGGGATCGAAAAGCATATCGCGCAGGTGTGCAACCATCTGAAGAAAAAGCATGAAGTACAGGTGCTTGTCTGCAATCGTGGATTCTCCACCGAAATAGAGCATGTGGATGGAGTACGAGTTGTAAAAGTCGGTCAGCTCGGGCGGCTTCAGTCGGCGCCGATACCGCCGGCCTTCGCCCTCTGGCTCAGAAGATTGGAGGCCGACATCCTGCATTTTCACTTGCCGAATCCCACATGCGAACTCTCTTATTTGCTGGCTCGACCGCCCGGAGCGGTGGTTGCCACCTACCACAGCGATATCGTCCGGCAGGAGTTCCTGCTCCGTTTCTACAGCCCATTCCTTCGCTCGTTCCTTCGGAAAACCCGCTTGATCTTGCCCACCTCTCCCGTCTATGCCGAGGGCTCGCTCTACCTGCGGGAGTTCGCGCACAAATGCAGAGTCGTCCCTTTGGGCGTCGACACGCACTTGTTCGATTCGATCAGCCCCGTCAAAGAGGAAGTAAACGCCCTTCATGTGCGCTACGGACAGGAATTCATATTGTTTGTCGGAAAACTGCGATACTACAAGGGACTGCAGTTCCTGATCCGCGCAATGCCGCGCATACCGGTCCCATTGGTCATTGTCGGCACGGGGCCAATGGAAGACGAATTGAAGGGACTCGCCATATTGAACGGCGTGAAAGAAAAAGTACATTTTGCGGGCGAGGTATCAGACATGGATTTGGCGGCTTACTATCACGCCTGCTCCCTTTTCGTGCTGCCCTCCATTTACCGCAGCGAAGCGTATGGACTCGTCCAACTCGAAGCACACGCTTGCGGAAAGCCTGTCGTCAGCACGCGCCTGGGAACCGGAGTCGAGTATGTGAATCTTCATCTGAAAACCGGCTGTGTCGTTCCGCCTGCCGATCCCGATGCCCTTGCGGCGGCGATCGAAAGCCTGCTGAACGACCCCAAGCGCCGGCAAGAGATGGGAGAGTTTGCGCGGCAGCGGGTTTGCGATGAATTCGATTTGGACCGCATGTTTCACAAAATCGAAGACGTATATCAGGAGGCACTGGAAAGCCGGTAGGGGAAGCCGGTTCTTTAGGAATCGGCGCTAATGCTGCGTTTTTTGTCCATTCTCTTTTTCATGCGGGTTTGATTGGGCTGCCGAGTCTGTGCTAACATGAATGCCGGGTATTGAAGGAATGGTCCAGATATGTGGTTTTTAATATATATATATATATTTTGCATATCAGTTCTTTTGTCTATGGCGCTGACAAAGCTGATGATCGCGGTTTCACATCGGTTTCAGATCTATGACCTTCCTGCCGGAAGAAAAAACCACGAGCGCCCGATTCCCTATCTGGGAGGAGTGGCCATCTATGTCTCCTTCCTGGGTGTTGTCGCTGTTCACATGTGGTTGCTTCATCTGCTGAATGACAAGATTCCGTTGATCGCCAATGTCGCCCGTCATCTCCAGTATTCGGTGGCGCTGGGGGAGAAGCCGGCCGTTCTTCGCGCTCTTGGAATCATGGCCGGAGGTACCCTCATTTTTCTGGCGGGCCTGATTGATGATGTTTTCTCGCTCCGCCCGCGGGTAAAACTGGCCGCCCAGGTGCTCGCCGGCATTATCGTGGTCTCCTTCGGGGTCCGCTTGGATATCTTCATTTCATTCCCGCCTGTTACCTGGGTGGCGACGATTTTCTGGATAGTGCTTATGGTGAATGCCTTTAATTTCCTGGATAATATGGACGGTCTCAGCGCGGGTGTCGCATTGATCGCAGCGCTAATATTCTTTTTCGTGGTTTTCCCGCTCCATCAAACTCTTACCGCCGCTATCCTGTTGGTCATCGCCGGAACATTGTTCGGGTTCCTCATTTATAATTTCAATCCGGCCAGAATCTTCATGGGGGACGCCGGCGCCATGTTCATCGGCTTTGTTCTGGCGGCGCTCACTGTCGTGGGTACCTTCTACATGGACGATCACATGAGCCCATGGGGATTATTTACCCCGATTCTTATCCTGGGCGTGCCGATTTTCGATACCGTTGGAGTCATCTACCTGCGCTGGAAGGCGCATCTGCCGGTCTACGTTGGCGATAACAGGCATTTCTCGCATCGGCTGGTCCATCTCGGGATGAGCAAACGCGATGCGGTGATTTTCATTTATCTCGTCTCCTTCGCCGTAGGGGTGGGGGCGACCCTGCTTCGATATCTCCGCCTTTCGGGAGCGATAACGTTATTTGTGCAGACGCTGGGTATTTTCGCCATCATTATTCTCCTCATGGTGGCGGACAGGAACAAGCGAATAATCGAAAGATGGAATAATCAGAATGAGCCGGAAGAAAAAAAGGAAAACGGCATCCACATCTGCGAACCAACAGGTAAAACCAGCCCCTCCTCGTGACTCTGTTCACGATTTTGCGGACAACCTGATTTTTTCGGGCACGCTACTTGTATTATTTCTCCGGCCCTTTATCTCGGGACGCACTTATCCGATCCACAACCACTTCTTCAATATCTCGATTGCCGTCCTGGCGCTCCTTTGGCTGGTCAAGGCATGGCGAAAAGGCGCTCTCGTGCTGCACAACCGTCTGCTCACCTGCTTCCTGCTCGGATTTTTTGCCGTATGCGGCTTCACGTTCTTTACAACAATCAACAAGGGATTGACCCTCCGATACATCTACGAGATTCTCGCCTACACGCTTCTGTTCCTGGTCATCGCCAATAATTTCCGCGACATGTCCAAAATAAAAGCAGGTGTGGTCGTTTTTTTGGCGGCGGGATTCCTCGTGAACCTGTACGGCGTCGGTCAGCAGTTCTACACACTCGAGATGACGCGCCAGTATGTCGAGCAAGCGCTGAAAACGGCAGACACGCAATCATTCTCAGGGATCCCGATCGGAACCGGAGTCCTTCACCGATTGGAGACCCAACGGATTTTCTCGACTTTCCTGCACCCCAACTCCTACGCTTTGTACCTTGCAATTCTCGGTGCTCTGACGCTCGGCTGGACCTGGGATTCACGCCGGTTCTTAACGGAATCTGCCAGGCGCAGTGTCTCATTGATACTGCGTCGCTCGAACCTGAGTGGTCGGCATGGCACACTCTCCGCCTTCCTCTCCGTTGCAGCCGGCACCGGAGAAATCCTCTTGCTCGTGCTCTTTCTGATATCCTGTATCATCATACCGTTTTGTCTCTGGCTGACGTATTCGCGCGGAGGATTACTGAGCGCAGCCGCCGTTCTCGTCGTCTTCGCAGCAGTTTGGGTGTGGGGAAGAAGAGCGCCGAAGACCGTCGTCGCCGGTGTTGCGCTCGCCGCCGTTGTGTCGCTCCTCTTCCTGCATATGCCGGATGCATATTGCGCAGACAAAATCGACGTTAAGAGCGTTTCGTTTATGTCACGGCTGCAGGATTCTCTGAGCGTCAAGCAGCGGTTGTCATATTGGGAAGCTACATTGATAATGATCCGGGATTATCCGTGGGTCGGCGTCGGATGGGGCGCATGGGAATCCGCATACCCGAAGTACATGGTACTTGGCGGCTATCCCGTAAGATTGGCCCATAATAATTTTCTCCAGGTTTGTGCCGAGACCGGTATAATCGGTCTGAATCTCTTCGTCGGCCTCTGGCTGGTGTCCCTCCACGCATTCTGGCGAAAGCTCCGCTCGAGCGAGATGCAAGGAATCGCATGCGGGCTGGGCGCCGCCATTGTCGCCTTTCTGGTCAACAGCATGGTGGATTTTGCGTTGTATCTGCCGGCGCTTGTATCTGTGGTCTTCGCTTGTCTCGGTTTGCTGGCTGCGATTCCGGCTGATGATGACGAACATGATAAGTTTTCCATTTCGCTGACGACTCCTCGGGCTCTGGTTCTTGGTTTGTTCCTGTTATGTTTCGTTTTCCTCCTTTATCAGTCATTCGCGGCATTGAAAGTTTTTGACGATGTCGAACGAAAACGGGCAGACGCCTTTCCGAACGCATTCGCGCAGAGCCGGGGATTCCAAAGCAACCCCCATCTCCAATATCAGGTTTTAAGAAGCTCGATTCCTCGTCTAAACCAGTCCATCTCGCGATATCCATTCAGTTCAGACTCCTACCAGTTGCTGGGAGAAATTTATCTGAGGCTTGCTGGCCTCGAACAGTCGCCTCATTTGATCACAGAGGCGATCAAATGCTTTGAGCGCGCGGCGGAATTGAACCCGCTGTCGCCGTATGTCCGGCGGTCTCTTGCTACCGCTTACTGGACCAACGGCAACATCACCCAGCAAAGCGCTTTCTTTGAAAAAGCTTTACTCGCTGAGGTGAAGGCCTCTGAAAATTTTCCGGTTAATCCGGAATTTCATACCGATCTTGTCACCATCTACACCGCACTCGGACACGTGGATAAAGCTGGCAAAGAGGCGGAGTTGGCGGCCGAGCTGGCAAAACATTACAAGCAGTTCTAGAACAGGAGATGATGAGATGAATATCTTGGTACTTCATGGGCCCAATCTTCAGCTCTTGGGGCGGCGCGAGCCGGATATCTACGGTCGTAAATCGCTGAAAGATATTAATGATGATATCGAACGTCACGCGAAGTCGCTCGGCGTCGGCGTACAGACGTTTCAGTCAAATCATGAGGGCGAACTGCTAGACCAGATAGCCTCCATGCCGGGCCGCCACGACGCCCTGATCATCAATCCCGGCGCCTATACTCATACGAGTATCGCCCTGCGCGACGCCATTTCGGGTGTCGGGCTTCCCGCCGTCGAAGTGCATCTCTCGAATGTCGCCGCCCGCGAGAAATTTCGCCACCGCTCTCTGATCACACCCGTGTGCCGCGGCATCATCGCCGGCTTTGGCTCATTCGGTTATCTGCTTGCATTGGACGCGCTGGCAAAAGGAGCCTGAGATCGTGAACAACCGCCTGTCCGATTTGAGGAAAAAATTTGAGGAAGCAGACGCATTTCTGTGCATGAGTTATCCTAACTACCGCTATCTCTCAGGATTCACCGGTTCCTTGTGTATTCTCTTGATAACGCGCGAGCGCGCGCTCATCCTGAGCGATTTTCGCTATCGCACGCAGATTCAGGGGGAGGTACGGGGTTTTGAATACAGAGAAATCGCCGGCCCGATCGAGCAGACAGTAGCCCGCGAGATCGTAGAGTTGGGCGTTCGCCATCTCGCTTTCGAGGCTGAACACACAACGTATCGACAATACGCGCACCTGAAAGCCATCGAATCGATTGAGCTCATCCCGGCGGAAGACTGGGTGGAAGACCTTCGGACGATTAAAGACCCGTCGGAACTGCTGATGATCGAGAAGGCCGCCGCAATCGCCGATGCCGCCGTCGAACAGATAGCAACCGAGATCGAACCGGGAATGACCGAGGCGGAAGTGGCCAATCGTCTGAATGCGCTGCTCCGTTCGCTGGGGGCGAAGAAGGAAGCGTTCGATCTTATCGTCGCGTCCGGCCCGCGCTCCGCCATGCCTCATGCAGCCTCGTCCGAGAAACCTATCTCAGCCGACGAGCCGATCGTTATCGATATCGGCGCTCAATTTGGAGGCTATCATTCCGACTTGACAAGGACTATCTGGCTCGATAAAATAAACTCCAAAATAGCGGAAGTCTATGAAATAGTTGAAAATGCGCAAGCCGCCGCCATTCAGGCCGCTCGACCCGGTATCCCATGCGTCGAGCTTGACGCCGTCGCGCGGAAATTCATAGAGGACGCGGGATATGGCGACTACTTTGGACACGGCCTCGGACATGGTGTAGGGCTGGAAGTCCATGAAGCGCCTGCGGTCTCACGTTTTGGGAAAGGTGAAATCCGCTCCGGAATGGTCTTCACTGTGGAGCCCGGCATTTACATTCCGGAAATCGGCGGTGTCCGAATCGAAGATATGGCGCTGGCAACTGAATCCGGATGTCGCTTGTTGACGAAGTCGCCGCATCGGCCGGTGAAGTAGGGGAAGGAAACTTTTCATGAGTTTCATCAAATCGTGCATATCCCTTTTGTTTTGTATTGTTTTTTTCCTGGGAGCCGTTCTGCTGCTGCTGGCCGGCCTGATGGCGTTGAATGAACAGTTTACCGCCATGCTCATTCACTCCATTACCCGAATCGATATGCCGTGGCTCTTCATCGCCGGCGGAGGTGTCCTGTTCCTGCTGAGCCTGTTTCTCTACTGGCTCGCCGGTCGCGGAAGCGTTCCGCCGGCCACCCTGACTCTCGAGGGAGAGAAGGGGCCGATCTCCATTTCGTTGCGCGCCATCGAAGACTACCTGAACAAGCACCTGCAGGAGCAACGTCTTGCCGGCAACGTGAAAACGAGAGTCACCACCCTGAAAAATAAGAATCAACTGGTCATTCGTGCTGGCATCAGCGCATGGTCGGAGCAAAATCTCAAGAGCGTCGGCGACAGCGTTCAGCGGGAAATCGCGGCGCGTCTGAGCGAAGGACTCGGCCTGGACAATCTTGAGCGAGTCGTCGTTTCCGTCGATAAGATCATTCGAAGCAAGACCTCCCGTTCGACCGTGCCTGAGCCTTCCGACGACCCTCTTTCCCACAAGAAATGGACAAACGATGCTGGCCAAACGAATCATCCCCTGCCTTGACGTGAAAGACGGCCGCGTCGTTAAGGGAATCAATTTCGTCGGTCTCCGTGATGCCGGTGATCCCGTCGAGGTCGCAAAACGGTACGACCAGGAACACGCCGATGAGTTGGTTTTCCTCGATATTACCGCCTCGTATGAAAAACGCGGCATCATGCTCTCTGTTGTGAGCAAAACAGCAGAACAGGTTTTCATGCCACTGACTGTGGGAGGCGGCATCGGCGCCATCGAGGATATTCGTGAGCTGCTGCGGGCAGGCGCAGACAAAATATCGATTAATACCACGGCGGTAAACGATCCCGGCATCATCGCGCGCTCTTCCGACCGCTTCGGGAGTCAGTGCATTGTTGTCGCGATCGACGCCAAGCGCACAGCCGCCGGCTTTGAGGTCTTCATCCACGGCGGACGAACACCGACCGGAATCGATGCGCTTGCCTGGGCGGAGCGCGCGAACCAGCTCGGAGCCGGTGAAATCCTGCTCACCAGCATGGACTATGACGGTACCCAAAAGGGTTATGACATAGAGTTGACGCGCGAAATCGCCCGGCGTGTCTCAATACCGGTTATCGCTTCGGGCGGGGCCGGCAACCTCGACCATTTATACGAAGCCCTCGCCGATGGACACGCCGATGCGGTGCTCGCCGCCTCGATATTCCACTACCAAAAATTCTCGATTAGAGAAGCCAAGGAGTTTCTGAAGGAGCGCGGCGTTTGCGTGCGTGAATCCGCGGCAATTTCATGAAGGCGTTGGAAAATGTCAAATTCAATCATGATGGGCTTGTGCCCGCCATTGTCCAGGACAGCGGCACGAACGAGGTCTTGATGCTGGCATACATGAATCGACAGGCGCTCGAACTCACCATCAGCACCGGGAAAACCCACTTCTACAGCCGTTCCCGCCGGACACTCTGGTGCAAAGGGGAAACATCGGGAAATGTGCAGCATGTCGACACCCTCTACACCGATTGCGATTACGATACAATCCTCGTGAAGGTCACGCAGAAGGGCGCCGCCTGCCATGAAGGATTCCGGACGTGCTTCCATAACCTTCTGGAGAGCGCTTCTCAATGGAAAGTTGTCGGCTCAAGACTCTTTGATCCCGACAAAGTGTACGGCAAGAACAAATAGGCAATCCGGAATAGGTATGTATACACCCACCTGGGACGAATTTAAACGAAAAGCCGCCGACGGAAACCTGATCCCCGTTTATCGAAAAGTGCTCGCGGACCTGGAAACACCCGTATCCGCATTTCTCAAAATCCATGGGGGCGGCCACTCGTTTCTGCTCGAGAGCATTGAAGGAGGAGATCGGATCGCACAGTACTCGTTTCTGGGCGCCGACCCCTCGATCATCTTCAAGTCCAAGGGCAGGGAAGTCACCATTATCGAAAATGGAGCGTCCACCGTCGTTCATTCAGATGACCCGCTGTCGGTCCTCAAAGAACTCATGGCTCGTTTTAAACCCGTTCAAATCGAAGGTGTCCCCCGATTTTTCGGCGGCGCCGTCGGATATGTCGGGTACGATACGGTTCGTTTCTTCGAAGAACTGCCGGACCAGACAACCGACGACCTCGAAGTGCCAGACATCTTCTTCGTCATCACAGATAAAATCCTCATTTTCGACCACGTGAACCATCACATCATGGTTGTCTGTAATGCAAAGGTCGATGGAAATCCGAAAGAGGCTTATCGCGAAGCAACCCGCCGGATCGACATGATGGTCGAAACCTTGCAGCGGCCGCTCAACTACCCAAGGTATCACCCGCCCAAGTCGCCGCCCAAACTGGAGATCATCTCGAACTTCGTCCAGGACGAGTTCGAGGAGATCGTTCGAGCCGCGAAGGAATATATTCGAGCCGGTGATATTTTCCAGGTGGTTCTCTCTCAACGCTTCTCCACTAAGATTAATGCTCCAGCCTTCGACGTGTATCGGGCCCTTCGCTCCGTCAACCCCTCTCCCTACATGTTCTACCTGGACTTCGGTTCCTTGAAAATGGTCGGCGCCTCGCCGGAACTCCTCGTCCGCGTCGAGGGCGACGTGATCGATCTGAGACCGATCGCGGGAACCCGTCCCCGCGCGCTCAAGGAATTCGATGACGCCGAGCTCGAGCGCGACCTGCTCTCGGATCAAAAGGAGCGGGCGGAGCACATCATGCTCGTCGACCTCGGGCGCAACGACGTCGGACGTATCGCCAAACTCGGGTCAGTCCATCTGACCGAAATGATGGTGATCGAGAGATATTCGCATGTGATGCACATGGTCTCCAACGTCAGGGGAACCCTCAGCGATGACTGCGATAGCTTCCAGGTGCTGCGCGCCACGTTCCCTGCCGGTACGCTCACCGGCGCACCCAAAATCCGCGCCATGGAAATCATCGAGGAACTCGAGCCGGTAAAACGAGGACCATACGGTGGCACGATGGGGTATTTCAGTTTCTCCGGAAACCTCGATACCTGCATCATCATCCGAACCTTGATCATTAAAGACGACATGGCATACGTGCAGTCCGGAGCGGGAATCGTAGCCGACTCGGATCCCACATCCGAATACAAGGAAACACTCAACAAGGCGCTCGCGGTTATCCGAGCCATAGAAATCGCCGAGGCGGGATTATGAAGTCTGCCTCTCAAAAATCGAGACAAAACAATGATCCTCATCATCGATAATTACGATTCATTCACCTATAACCTCGTTCAGTACGTAGGGATGAGCAGGCCCGATTTCGTCGTTTACCGCAACGACAAACTCACCGTCGAACAGATCGCCGCGCTCAACCCTGACCGCATCATCATCTCGCCCGGCCCCTGCACTCCTCTCGAGGCCGGCGTCTCAAACGATGCGATCTCAACCTTCGGCCCTAAAATTCCACTCCTCGGCGTTTGCCTCGGACACCAGTGCATCGGCTATGTCTACGGAGGCGACGTTATTCGCGCCGACCGCCTGATGCACGGCAAAACATCAATGATTTATCACATCAAGAACGAATTGTTCGCCGATGTCTCCAATCCCTTCGAGGCGACACGATACCATTCTTTGATCGTCAAGCGCGACACGCTGCCCGACTGCCTCGAAATCACCGCCTACACCAAAGAAGACGAGATAATGGGACTCAAACACCGAGAGCACCCGGTCTACGGCGTGCAATTTCATCCCGAAAGCATCCTCACGCGCGAAGGCATGAAGATTATCAATAATTTCCTCGCCATTCGGTAAACCATCGCTCCGTTCGCCTGAACCGGCATAGTTCTTCCTGCCATAAGGAAAAACTCCCCTCCCATCATTAAGACTCTCCGTGTCCTTTTACTCAATAGCCTATCGATATATTTTTGTTGGCCCCCCGAAGCCATAAATGCTGAAAATTGTTGACAAACTCCGACGAGGGTGGTATAATCTCTCCGTATTAACCAGTGGATTAATATTTAACACATTGGAGAACCTGAAAAGGCGAGGGGGTGGATGATGAATACAGGCCGTGCGGCAGGACTTCCTATCCCACGGTTTACCAATGGTTTACCCCGTTTTCCTCTTGACAATCACACATGCTTTAAATATAATCATCGCTGCCGGTTTATCTTAAGCAAGAAATGTTAATACTTTCTATTTTTTTTCATCAATATCAAGGCCTACTTAACTGAAGCACGGGAAGCGATTGGTTATTCTGGTACTAAACCGGTAATCGGAAATCCCTCATGATGGAGCCCGAGCAGCTTACCGGTTCCGGTAGCAGAAAGAGGTGAGGTCATAGTCAGGAGGGAGCATCATGTTATCAGGCAAGCGAGTATTATCATTTCTCATTCTTCTCACCGTCCTTCTCTTCATCCCTGCGGGCGCAGCCGCCCAAGAACCGGCCATAACTCTCGACGCTGAGGCGCTTCTGACGGCTGGGGCCACTACATCTCCCGCATCTCCCCCAACTGCGGCTTTCGGCATCAACACCTATGTCACAGGCGAAACGCTAAGAATGGAGAACATTGTACTCGATGTCATTGATGAGGGAACCGGACTGCCTATCGTTCCAACTGATTTTGGTTCATTCAGAATCTACCGCGACTCCGGGACCTTACCTGGACAATTCGATTCTTCGGATCAGTCCATTTCTACCGGTTCCGTTGTGGATCTGGGAAAGGTTGGGGTTGCATTCTCGGTAAATTTCGACCTTACTTACACGATTCCGCTTGATAATCTGGCAGAGAACTACGGCAACGACCTCTTTGTCGTCTTTCAAACCAGCTCCTCTATTCAGGAGGGCCAGAGTTTTAGCCTCGTTCTTCCTGCCAATGGTATTCTCATTACGAGAGCAAATCCTCCGTGGAGCGGCACATTCCCCGATGCGGACGTTGTCGCCGGACCGATCACTGTTAATTTAATGGCTGCAACTTTGACGATCTCATCCCTGGTTACACCTGGACAAGGCATTCTGCCGAGATCGGGACCAGTGGAGGTAATCGGCCTCAATGGATATGCCCAGCAGGAATACAGAATTGCGTATGTGATAGTCACCATTGAAAACGAAGGCGAGTTTCCCGAGGATGGATTACAGGAGGTAACCCCCTCGGATTTCATCTCATTCGAGTTGTACCGCGACTCCATGGGCGAGAGAAACGGTATCTTTGATCCGGCGACCGATGGTGATCCAATCGCTTCGGCGCCGTCGCCGGGAGGGATACCACCGTCTACCTCATTCGACGTCATCATTACCGTTCCGCCGGACGAACTTGACGCTATTCTTCCGGTGGACGACCAGGGAGATTATGCGGGAAACGACTTCTTTATCTGTATCCGAACCAGCGATACAATCGATTCGGATTTCGATGACGAAGACTACGATGCGGTCGATGACTTCCATGTTGTCTTGAGACCAGGGGCAATTTATGTGCCTCCTACAGGCGCCGGCGAACACTTCTTTTTCCCGCCTTTCGAAGCAACCGACTTTGTCACGGGCGCCATAGTCCCCGAAGGGCTCGTTCTCGATTTGCAGCCGATTGCAATGGATAGAACTGATCTGGATAGCCAATATCACACCTATCCCGGCTCTTACGCGGAGGCGGAGGATCTGGATGTTTGGCTTCGCTATCATTACGCGGTATTGGGAGATAATCTCAGATGGAAGTATCTCGGCGAGCGCGACCGCCTGTTTTCCGGTCTTGGACGCGATACGATCGAGGCGTACGTGGGATCGTTCGAGCAGCCGATTGCCGCTACCCTCGAGCGGCGACATGAGATCATTGCACTTGACCTCGCTGGCGGCACCGCGGATAATCCCGAGTATTTGACCGGTATCACCCTGACGCTCTCCAACCTGGGGCCCACCCTGCGCTCGATGATCGATTTCGATCCTTCATTCGGAATCGATCCTATTAGTTGCGCCTGCATACTAAACTCGTTTTTCAGCGGCATAACTGTCTATGAGGATACCAACGGCGACGGAGAATACACCGAGCCTCCGCTCGACGAGTATTTTAACTTCGATCCGACGGCGGGCGACCAGCCGGTGCTGGCGAATGTCGTTTTGACTCCCGGCCTCTTTACCGCCGATTGGTATAATACTAACTTCGATGAAACTCATTATATGCTTCAACTTGAGTTTCTGGATCCGCCGGAATTAGAGTCGATCTCTGACCACAAATCGGACTTCTTTGTCGTCTTCCGCCTCGATTCAGGATACGCGGACGATTCAGACACGGCAGGCGACGGAACATCCGTAAATGTCGCCGCCGATTTCAAGATATCGCTCGAACGCGCGGAGGATTTGAACAGGGACGGCGTCTGGGACAGAATCGATTACAACTCTGATAATATCCCCCAGACACCGGCCGTGCGCTTCGGCAGATCGACTCCGCTTGATAGTCTCACCATTCTCGCTCATTCACCTGATCCATACGTATATCTGGAAATGAGCACACTCGCCGCAGTCATGTGGGGACAGGACCTCTCAATGAACTACGGATGTTGCTCGAATCCCATACCCCAGCGCGTGAACGCGACAAGTCTGCCCACCTCATTGATCGCTATCAATGCGGCTCGAAGCGATATCCCCACTCTTGATAATCCTGCGATGGAACCCTATATCACCGATATCAGACTCAACTTCTCGGGCGAAGGCTTCGATCCTACCGATATCGAGGACGTGCTCCTGGTGAGGGACGACAAGAGTCCCTACCATGATGTCGGATTGCGAACGGTCGGTGTCTTCGATATCTTCAATGACCTGTGGAACCATCCGCCTCCGGGAAGCTCGTACGGCGCTCTCATCAATCCCGAAGAGGAATCCCCCATCCCGGTGACCCCCTGGACATGGAGAAATGACGGAACCGGGTATTACCTCATTCTCACGCCCGACAGCGCGCAGCACAAAGCGCGTATTTATCCTGATGACGACATCGAGCCTGAAGAGTCTCTTGATGTATTCACTGATAATTTTGAGATACTTCCGGATTCGGGTTGGCCGCAGGATACCGTCTTCAGCGGCGCCGATTATTTCATCTGTATCCAGACCACCGATACCATCAGCTACGGCGACGAAATCAAAATCGAGATTCCCCACGACGGCCTCGGTCTCTCGAGCGGATCAACCGTCCTGGAGCCCGCCGCTCTGATTGATCCGGAAAGCCCCGGCGACAACGTGCACAGCGTGCTCGCGAATGTGCCCGTCAAACTGCACGGCCTCGTTCAGCCCGGCCAGGAAATCGACGCTAACAGCGGAATGGTGCCCGTCATGGGATTCAATATGTACACCAACCGCCCGCCGGCTGCAGAGGGTGGAGTCGACGTCTACCTGGAAATGCTCGTGATCGCATTCCTCCAATATGGAACACGCGACAGCTTCAATATCGTCTCCGACCTGCTGCCCTTCGAGGGAATCAATGGAAGGGACACCGCAATGAGCGGTATCCAGCTCTACAGGGACGCTAATGGAAACGGTATTTTTGATGGGCCCGCCGTCGACACGCTCGTTATCATGGATGACACCTCCGAAACGTTGGGCGTCAATCCATCGCGCGTCGGCCTCATCGGAGACGACCCGAATCAGGTGCTCATGGTCTTCTCGTCTCCCGAAAACCGGCAACCTGTCCCGCCTACCGACGCGGGCACCGATGCCGGCGATGATTTCTTCCTCGTCATTCAAACCAGCCCGACATTCGAGCGGAATGAAGATAACTTCTCCGTCGCCATGATCAGTTGGGGACCTGATAGCCCTGACGCCCCGGCGCCGCATCAGATCGAAGCCGGCGGCAACCGTCCGTACGACGCTATCAGCTATTACCAGGTGCATCCGTGGACACGTCGCGGCATGGGCTTTGTCGATTCCGATGGCGTTCGCACTCGCTCGACCGAATCCATGGCCACAAACGTCTTCAACGCCACCCGCACCACACTTCTGCAGCCCGTCGAAAACTTCCGGGCAACACTGGAATCTCCCCTGATCACCGACCCGTCTCATCAGATTCTGCTCCTGTGGGAGGATACCAACGCAGATGATCCCGGCACTCCCTATTTCAATGAAAATGAAAGCGGCTACTGGATCGAGTCCAACGTCTACGGCGAATTCACACCGCTGCCGGACAGCCTCCTGCAGGCTGATGCAACCAGCTACTTCTTTGACGGGCCGCCCTTCCTGGCAGGACGAACCGTCGAATTCAGAATCATGCCGTACCGCAACAACGTAATCGGAATTCCGCAGTATCCGCCTTTCAACGGGCCGGGACCGACCGCCTCCACATCCGCTACTCTGTGGCCGTCTCAACGCCCAGAGCCGATCGCCAGATTCACCGCGAGCGAAACCAGCGGGTGCGCGCCTATGAGTGTTTGCTTCACGAATGACACGATCGGAGAAGGACCTATCACTTATCTGTGGGACTTTGACGACGGCCAGATCAGTACCGAAGAAAACCCGTGCCACACCTTCACCGGTATGGGCACTTACCAGGTTTGTCTGACCGCCACAAATGCGTGGGGCTCGCACACCACGTGCAAGGCCATTACCGCAAGCGAGCCGCCGACGGCCGACTTTATCATGGATAAGAACTATACCTGCATCAATCAACCGGTTCAGTTCACCAGCACCAGCACCGGCAATCCCACGCAGTATCTCTGGGATTTCGGCGACGGCAAGACAAGCACCCTGCCGGACCCGTCTCATACGTACACAAGCGCAGGTGATTTCACCGTCACGCTTACCGTCTCCAATAACTGCCCGCCCGGTTCTTCCACAACGAAAACCGTCACTGTTGTCGGCGCCCTGATTGCGGATTTCTCGTACAGCCCGACCGATGGGTGTGCGCCCGCGACCGTAACATTCACCGACCTTTCCACGTGCGAACCGACCGAATGGCTGTGGGATTTCGGCGATGGCCAGACAAGCTCCGAACAGAATCCTTCACATCTGTATTCCGAACCCGGCACATACGCGGTATGCCTGACTGCCGGCAACGGAATTACTGACAATGAGAAGTGCGTCGAGGTCGTTGTCTATGACGCTCCTGTGGCCATGTACCTGGCGGAGAGAGCGTGTGCGTACGTGGGGGAGGAACTCCAGTTCACCGACATAAGCACCGGAAATCCGACGGAGTACCTGTGGGATTTCGGCGACGGCTCGACCAGCCCGGAACAGAATCCGACCCACGCGTATTCGGCAGCGGGCGAATACACGGTCGTCATGACGGCCGGCAACAGTTGCGGAGTGGACACGACCCAGCCGATTACAATCAGGGTTGCTGATAACTTCACCGCCGACTTCTCGTATTCGCCAACCGATGCCTGCACTCCAGGCACAATTCAATTTACCGACCTCTCGATGTGCGATCCCGCAGAATGGTGCTGGTTCTTCGGCGACGGCACGACGAGCACCGAGCAGAATCCGTTACATCTCTATACAAGTCCCGGTACCTACATCGTTACCCTGCAGTCGGGTGACGGCCTCACGAAATGGGATGAGGAAATCAAGACCATCGTGCTCACAAGCTGCAATCCCGTCATAGCGCTCGATCCGGCCGTCCTGAACAATTCGTGTCCCGCGGGCTCCAACGCGCCCGCGCAAACCTTCACCGTCAAGAACGCCGGCTCAGGCATGCTGAGCTACCAAATTACCGAAAGCGCCTATTGGTTCTGGCTCAGCCCCACGAGTGGAACCTCAACCGGGGAGGAAGACGTTATCACCGTCACCTATACTTCCTCAAGTATGGCGCCGGGCACATATACCGCCAGAATTACCGTTTCGGCTCCAGGGGCCGATAATTCGCCTCAATATCTTGATGTTTATCTGACCGTCGGCAGCAGCGAGCTCACGCAAATCAATCTGATTGCTCCGCGCAGCGGACAGGCGCTGTCATCGCCGCCGGCTTTCTCATGGACATGTGACGGCGGACAAGACAACGCGTTCGCCGTCGAATTCGCTCTCTCACCGAGTGGACCCTGGAAATCAAGTTATGAGGACCTCGGAAAGGTTATTACCGGAACGAGCTGGTCACTGCCTCTGCCTGCCTGGAATAAAGTGCCGGCGGGTTCCCAGATCTACTGGCGCGTTCGCGGAACTGATCGAAGCAAACAACCGCGAACTGTCATAACCAGCGATGAAGTGTGGTCCTTCCATAAAAATTGACAAATAGAGTATAATACTATCCGCTGGTTGCCTATTCGTGGGGGGCGTGCCTACCCCCACGATACCGGCTCGTAAAAGGGAGAAGCACCTGGGAGGAACCAATGGAAAAGCGCTTGAAAGTTTCATTCCTTGTGGGCATTTTTCTCATTCCCGCCCTAATCGCACTGATTTCGATCGCCGAAAAAACACAATCGGACGCGTCGCCGGCTGATCCTTCCTTTTCCATTTCCCCCGGCGCCGCTTACAATGAGGGCGAGCTTCTGGTTACTTGGAAAGAGGGCACCGCGCCCGATGTTTCCTCCAGAGCGAATGCATCGCTCGGAGCCTCGACGATCAGAGAAACCGGCAGAAATATCGAGCTCGTTAAGTTACCCGCCGATCTATCCGTTCCTGAAGCCATTTCTTTATATGCGAGCAATCCCGATGTTCTTTACGCCTCACCCAACTATTATCGGTTTTCGCAGCTCGAGCCCACCGATGAGAGCTTTTGGGGATTTCAATTCAATATGCGCTCCATTGACGCACCCGGGGCCTGGGATCACACTACCGGAGATCCCGACTTGGTGATCGTTGTCCTCGATACCGGCGTGGATTATACCCATCCGGATCTTGCTCCAAATATGTGGGTGAATGAAGACGAGTTGATAAATGACGCCGGCGGAAACTTGATCGCCCGCATGCTGAATGGAATCGATGAAGCCGAAGATACCGATACAATCGCCGACGATTTCGATGGACAAACATTGGCAGATGGCTGGGGACCCAGGGTAACCGGCGGCTGGCTGCCGATTTTGGATTTCAATGGAGTCGATGATGATGGCGATGGAATTGTCGATGATTTTGACGGCGTCGCATTGGACGGTGTCTCGAGCGACAGCAATATCTACATCGACGATATTTTCGGCATAAATTCGATCATAGAGGATCCCCTGACGAATCCGCGCGCCGGAGACCCAATGGATGACCACGGTCATGGAACGTCAGTAGCGGGAATCATTGGAGCCGTTCGTAATTCGTGGGGCCTGGTCGGTGTCAACTGGTACGTGAAGATCATGGCCTGCAAATTCATTTCCGCCAGCGGTGAAGGCACAGTCTTCAGCGAGCTTGCCGCTTTGAATTATATTAATTTCATGGCAAAAAGCGAAGGCGTGCCCATCATCGCCGTGAATGCCTCTTTTATCGGAGCTGGCTTTCACATCAATGAGAGGGATTCTATAGACCTTTTACGGTCGCAGAACGGCATCGCTTTTGTTGCTGCAGCCGGTAATGCCTTCGATCCTGCCTTGGGTTCCTTGCCGCAGGTGGATATCGATGAAATGCCTCTCTATCCCGCCGGCTATTACCTGCCAAATCTCATTACGACCACCGCTTTAAACCGTGATGCGACTCTTGCCAGCTTTGCTTTCTATGGGAATAACCGCGTGATGATTGGGGCCCCCGGAACCGAACTTTACAGTACCCTGCCCGGAGGCCTTTTTGCACCGGGTACTCTGAACGGAACGTCATTTGCTGCTCCGCATGTCACAGGGGCGCTCGGGTTGGTCTTCGCAAATAATCCGTTATGGGCTCCGCTGACTCATTGGTCTCAGGCTCGCAACAGAATCCTTTCAGGAGGTGTGCTTAACGACCGTGATGCCTCTTTCACAGTCACCGGGAGAAGGCTTGACGTAAATCGGGCAGTCGGCTTGTGCATGGCGGGAATGGAAATTCAGGCGCGATTGCTCCCGGCCACAAGTCAGTACAAGGTATGGTGGGATTCCGCTGGAGAGATCGGACAACGGCTCGTCCCCGGCCGAAATCAGATCACCGCCATCTGCAATTCAACAGGGACTTTCAGTTTTCCCATAACCTTCTCGGCATTGCACATCAACTGCGGGGACTCCGCGGGCGGAACTGTAACGGTCTCAATCCCCGGTTCGACCAATGTAACCTTAACGGATACCGGCCCTCCCCATGATCTGGTCGCCAATGACGGTGTCTTCACGGGGCGATGGCAACCGCCAACTACAGAAGGCGTATTCACTGCAACTATGCAGAACATCGGTACGACGGCCGGCCTCTATAATGATTCTTTCACTATATACGTGATAAGAAATGACAATCCGCTCTCTCCATTCCCCACTGTGGTTGCAGAGGCAGGTTCTCCTGTAACCGCAATGGCAACAACCCCGGCGACTCTCGACGGCTCTTTGAGCGGTGGAATTTCTGTCATCAGTGGAACGATCGAGGAATATCATTTAAAACCTGTGCTCTATAGCTGGAGTTCTCTTACTCCGGGCGGTCCGGTTTTGCAGGAAAGCGATACTCCGTTTCCCACATTTGATGCGCCGGCCTTTATTGAGCCGCCTCCGGGAGAAGACCCCGAACCACTCAACACATACATCTTTGAATTGACCGTCATGTCGGCGGAAACGGGCGAAACGGATACCGATACGGTAACCCTGCAAGTTGTTCCGTTTGTTCCTCCTGGCGGCGGTGGCGGTGGCGGAAGCCCCTGCTTTATTGCCACCGCGGCGTATGGTTCAGAGGACACGCGCCAACTCACGATCCTGCGCGATTTCCGCGATCAGTACCTGCTTCCCAATTGGGCGGGCCGCAGTTTCGTAAAGCTGTATTATCACGTTTCCCCGCCGATCGCCTCGGTTATCGTCGAGCATTCCACGCTGCAAGCCGTGGTCAGGGCAGCTTTGATTCCATTGGTGGCCTTTGCTAATGCAGTGCTGGTTACATCGTCCGCTCAGAAGGCGATTGTCGTCCTGTCTCTGCTGATTCTTGCGGGAATGATAGCAATGAGAGGCGAGCGCGCTGAAACCAGTCGCTTCTGAAAAACTCTGACAAAACAAATCCCCGGGGCGCCTCTTCGACGCCCCGGGGATTTTTAATCTCTCTCTTTATCTGGCATCCCGCAAAACGGGCAAATCCGCCTTTTTCATGCTCTTGACCGCAGCGACCATCGCCCAATCGAAAACCCGATGAAAAAGGCGATTATAAGAACAGCTCCCACAAAAATCGCTACCATTTTTCGGACATCGGCGCTCTCGTAGCGGGAAAGAGCCTTGCTCAGAGTATCCCGCTCGGCTTGAACAGTATTCAGTTTCAGGCCAAGTTCCTCGTTGTCTTTTTCAACCGCTCGCAGTTCGGCCTGCAGCCCTTTCGTCCTCTCGTAGCCTACCGTCAGGTCGCCCTCGTACTTCGCTATTTTCTCGGAAAACTCGCTGACGGTTTTCTCGAGGTCCGAGATGTGTGAGCGCAAGCCGAGGATACTCTCATTTCGCTCCAATGAGGTCGCATGGGCTTTCACCAGTTGCGCAAATGCTTCACGAGCCCATTTGCTGTTTTCATACTCCTCAAAGTGCTCATTGTTTAACATCGCTCGGTCGCTTTTCACCAGTACTAGTCCCGGTCCAAGATACGCCACTGCCCCGACGGGAGGAAATGACCCGATACTGTAAAAGCCATCCTCTGAGTATGAATCCTCGTCCCCAAGCAGGATTGCCGAAGCATCTTGAGAAAGAACCAGGGGAGAGCCGCCATAAAACCCTATCGACCCGACACCCTCTGTCTCAAAACCGGAAGCTCCCGAAAAATTGGTGAGGATCAGCCTGCGGCCGCTCGCATCGTCTTCCATCGACGATGACGGATCGATTAAATTGCTCCCATCCATTGAAATACCAAAAATCTCGATGAGAGGATTGACAATACGTGAGTCGCCCCCGTGCACGAACAGGCTTCCACCCTCCTGCGCCACAAACCAGACAAGAGCTGAAACCTCGCGGTTCTGAAGCGGTCGCTCCGGGCTGCAGTGGAGTACCGCGATCTCATATGGCTTCAGCTTTTCTCGTGTGATCTCTCCCGTGGACATCGAGGCGACCAGCATGCCCTCACTCTTCAGCAGTTCCACAAGTTTCGAGTAACCGGTCGGCTCGGCGCTGACTATCATATCCGCCGGCGAAAGGGCCGCCTCAAAAAATAGCACCTTCGCCGGCTGAGCGAAACCGTGAGCGCACCAACTTACTGCCAAAAGCACCGCTGCAAAATAAATCATCTTCCTCAAGATACCCATCCTCCGGTTCGTGCTTTTCTTGCTTTTGCCCTGAAGGTTCGGAACAGTAATATCTATTGTATTTTGCGCATTAGGATTTTGTCAACGGCTCTTGACAAAGACTTGCTCGCTTTGATAAAGTTACACGCAAACGGGCATGGCGCCCACGTCGGATTTTTCATTGCAGCTCCGGCTGAAAAGGTCAGGTTCATTTCTCCCATTATTATAACGCGGGCGCACGCCCTGAAATAATCCTCTCAAGGCTCTCACCCTTAATCCGGCAGTTCTTCGAGAGGACTTTGCAAAGTACGAGGATTTTTTTGGAAATGGATTCACTTCCTACCGTCGAGTCGTCTCACTCCCGGACCCGCGAGCGCATCATTCGCGCTGCCATGGAACTCTTCCGCAGGCAGGGGTACCACAATACCTCGCTGGCGCAGATTCTCGATCGAGCCTCCATCACCAAAGGAGGATTTTACTTCTACTTCAAGAGCAAGGAAGAACTGGGACTGGCCGCGCTCGAATTCGCAAAAAATTTCTGGAATGAACATGTCCTCGATGCCATTGCAGGCGAGCCCGCAGCCTCCGCTCGCTTTCGTCGAATGGTCGAGATCATGACGCAGATGAACCGTGGCGAGATTTTCCATGGATGCGCATTGCTGGCGGTCCTTACCGCGGAAATGATGGAGACCGAGTCGGTGTTTTCCGATCGCATCAGGAGCATCCTGGCGGAATGGCAGCAAAGCCTGGTCGAAATGCTGGAACGCGGAAAGAAAGAAGGCGTGTTTCGAAAGGATATGGACTCCCAGGCGCTAGCCTATGTCTTGATCGGGTGCTGCCACGGAACAACGATGATCGGTCATCTCGACCCTCAACACGCTAATTACGACCTCCTTTTTCACGATCTCGAACGATGGATTCTTGAAGGAATACATGCAAAATGATTGCTCTTGGCATCGCGCGGTCAGAGCCCTCGAGGTTTCCATTAGACAAATGTTTCTGCGTCTCCACCTTCTCTTGAGGACGAGTCGAAAGTAACCGAATCTTTCACGAACAGAAGATCGAACCCGATATCACAATCATGCGGGCGTTTTCGGAGGGTTGTACATGAATGACAATTCCATGCTGCTATCCAGAGACGGCTACGTCGCCACCATCACCATAAATCGCCCCGACCAGCGAAATGCAATGGCTTCTTACATGTGGAAATGGCTCGCCGACACGATGACCGAGCTCAATGGCGACAACGATGTCCGCTGCGTCGTCATCCGCGGAGCGGGGGAGAAGGCCTTTGCCTCGGGCGCCGATATCTCGGAGTTCGAAGTCTGGACCAGCGAAGAAAAATCACGCCGATATGGACTCCTTATCGAAACCGCACTGCAAAGCATCGAACGACACCGCAACCCCGTGATCGCAATGATTCAGGGATACGCTCTCGGTGCAGGTTGCGAGCTTGCGGTCGCCTGCGATCTTCGCATTCTTGCCGATGTCGCCAAAGTCGGCATCCCGTCGGCCAAACTCGGCGTCATGCTGAATTATGAGAACTACCAGCGAGTCGTCGACCTTGCCGGCATCGCGACGGCGCGCGAAATTTTTTTCATCGGTCGACCTCTCGACGCTCAGCGGGCGCGCGAAGTCGGCCTCGCCAACTATGTCGTGCCGAAACAACAACTCGAATCCTT
Source organism: Candidatus Abyssobacteria bacterium SURF_5 (assembly GCA_003598085.1). Taxonomy (NCBI): domain Bacteria; kingdom Pseudomonadati; phylum Candidatus Hydrogenedentota; class Candidatus Abyssobacteria; species Candidatus Abyssobacteria bacterium SURF_5. The sequence goes on along the minus strand of QZKU01000041.1, from coordinate 52,329 downwards.
CACCTATGAGATCGCCCTCAAGATCTCCGAGAACGCACCGCTCTCGGTTCGTGGCAGCAAAAAGGTCCTTCAAACCTGTCTCAGTCACGTCATGCTCGATCGCGCTCGAGATTCCGAGGTGCTGGCAGAGCTCGACCGCATCAGCACAACCTGCTTTCTCAGCGAAGACGTGCAGGAGGGCGTAACCGCCTTCTTCGGTCGCCGAAAAGCCGAATTCAAAGGTAAATGAAAGTTCCGTGCCGATGCCAGGAATCGGGAAGATCGGAGGCCCGTATGAATATCACTCGCGCTCTTTGTGAAACCGTTGAGCGAATTGCCTTTCAAGACCTGCCCAAAGAGGCCGTGGCCGAAGCGAAGCTTTGTCTCATCGATTGGCTGGGCGTGACGCTCGGAGGCGCGCATGAACCGCTCACTGATATCCTTCTCGAGGTGACCGGCGCGCTCGGCGGAAAAAAGCAGTGCAGCCTCATCGGACGCAATCTGAAAACCTCTATGCTGAACGCCGCCCTCATAAACGGCTCAGCCTCGCATGCGCTCGATTTCGACGACGTCCACTTCATGATGATGGGACATCCGACCGTCCCACTCATGCCTGCCGTCCTTGCTCTCGCAGAAAATAAAAAAGTTCACGGACGCGACTTTCTCACCGCCTTCATTGTAGGATTCGAGGCCGAGTGCCGAATCGGATCCGCTGTCCTCCCGTTTCATTACCAGCAGGGCTGGCACGCTACCTCGAGTATCGGACGGTTTGGGGCCGCCGTCGCCTGCGCCAAGTTGTTGCGCCTGCCAGTCGATAAGCTCGTGTATGCAGTCGGAATCGCCGGCACTCAGGCGGCCGGTCTGAAACAAGTATTCGGTACAATGACCAAGCCTTTCCATGCAGGCAAAGCGGCCGCCGACGGACTCTTGGCGGCCCTCCTGGCGGAAAAAGGATTTACCTGCTCGGATGATATCCTTGCGGGCGAAAGCGGGTTCTGCAGAGTCCTCTCGCCCGAATGCAATCCCGAATTAATCGTTGAGGATCTCTGCAAAACCTATACGATCGGCAATGTCATGTTCAAAAGGCATGCTTCATGTTTTGAAACGCACCCGACTATCGATGCCGCCCTCCGGCTGCGCGAACAGGTGAAGCCGGAGGAGGTCCGGGAAATCGTAGTGAATGCCGTTCCCGTTGCGGTGGAGATAGCAGGCAAACCCGAGCCGAAAACGGGTCTCGAGGGCAAATTCAGCTTGTCCTATTGCGCGGCGCTCGCTCTGGCCGAAGGGCAGACCGGCGAGACCGATTTCACTAATGATAAGGTGCTGAGCCCGCCTCTGGTCGCATTGCGAAAAAAAGTGACTGTAATCGCGAGCGACGATTTCGGGTTGACTCAAGCCGAGGTAATTGTGCGCACCGTCGATGGGCGCGAACTGAAAAGTCGAGCCGATACCTACGAAATAGGCTCAGATAAAGACCGCAGGAAAGCAGACCTTATCCGCAAGTTCCGCTCGTTCGCGGATCGGCTGCTGCCGCCGGGGCGGACTGATGCCATCCTGGAATTTGTCCAAGGTCTGGCATCGCAGAAAAACATGAAAGACCTGCTCGTTCTCTGTCAACCGTAGAAAGAGGGATACGATGCTAAAAATCCTCGAAGGCGTGAGAATTCTCGACCTGTCGCGAATGCTTGCCGGACCCTACGGCTCTATGCTGCTCGGAGACCTGGGAGCCGAGGTCATTAAAATTGAAGAGACCGGCTCCGGCGACCTTACGCGCACTACCGCCGCCGAGGCCGCTCTCAGAGGTATCAGCGCCTATTTCCTGAGTATCAACCGCAATAAGAAGAGCATGACGCTCAATCTCAAATCGCAGAAGGGGCGGGAAATTTTTTGCGAACTCGTCAAGAAGGCGGACGTGGTCTATGACAATTTCCGGCCGTCAGCACTGGAAAAACTCGGATGCACATACGAAATCCTCTCACAATACAACCCGAAGATCATTTGCTGTTCGGTCTCAGCCTTCGGACAGACCGGGCCCTATCGAGATCTGCCCGCTTATGACATCATCCTGCAGGCGATGGGCGGAACCATGAGCCTTACCGGAACCGAGGGAGGCGACCCCCTGCTGATGGGGGTGCCCATGGGCGATCTTGCCGGCGGCATGTTCGGAGCGTTGGCGATCGCAGGCGCACTCTATCATCGGGAGAAAACCGGACGCGGACAGAAACTCGATATCAGCCTGCTTGATTGTCAGATATCGCTCCTGATGTACTTGGCCCAGACATATATCGCGAGCGGCCAGGTTCCGGCGGCTCGCGGAGCCATGCATCCCCTGATAGCTCCGTTTCGATCCTTCAAGACGAAAGACGGATATATCGCGGTCGTGGCATTCCAGGATAAACATTACGAGAGCTTCTGTAAAATAATCGATCGTGAAGACCTGTTGACGGATGAACGGTTTGATACCCTCATCGGACGCGCGGTCAATAAGATGCAACTGTATACCATTCTGGATGAAGTCTTCCCGAAAAAGACCACCGCCGAATGGCTCGAGCCGCTTCGCCAGGCTCAGATTCCATCCAGTCCGGTCAATAATATCCGCGAGGCCCTGAATGATCAGCAAGTGCGCTTTCGAAAAATGGTCGTCGAGATAGAACATCCGGAAATCGGAAAATATGAGGCGCTCGGCAATCCGATTAAATCCTCCATCATGAACGACGGCCACTTCGAACCGCCCCCGCTCCTCGGCCAGCATACGGACGAAATACTGTCCTCTCTGCTTGACCTGTCGGCGGCGGAGATGGAGACGCTGCGACAGGAAGGCGTAATTTAAAATGCAATGGCGGCGACCCTGAAAGATATCATCGAAAAGGCAGCAGCCGTTATCGTCGAGAGGGGACATGTCGTCGCCTTCTCCGGCGCCGGAATCTCGAGTGAAAGCGGAATACCAACGTTTCGCGACCGCGGCGGGCTGTGGGACAGATTCGAGGCGGGATCTTCCGGCGGAATCGTTGGAGTAATTGCTTCATATCCGGAGCAGGCGGCGGATATACTGGAAGAACTGCTGATAACTCTGCGCAACGCCGTTCCGAATCCGGGACACTTTGCGCTCGCAGAGCTCGAACAGCTCGGCCTTCTCGACGCGGTTATCACCCAAAACATAGACAACCTGCATCGGGATGCGGGCAATACAAGAGTGCACGAGTTGCACGGGAACATTTACAGGCTCAGGTGCCTCGCCTGCGGCAAAAAAGGCTTTCGGAAACGCGAGGAATTTCTGGCCGAGTTTGACCGGCTGATCCACGTTATGCGCAGCAAACGAATCTCGGACATCTTTTCGCTGATGCCCTCCTGCGAGTGCGGTGGCATGCTGCGCCCCGATTTTGTCTCTTTCGGTGAGCCGGTCCAGGAATTGCACGATTCCGTCAACGCGGCGGAACGATGTCGTGTCATGCTTGTCTTGGGAACTTCCGGCGTCGTCTATCCGGCTGCCGCAATCCCCGGCCGCGCTCGTGATGCGGGCGCACAGATCATCGAAATCAATCCCCAAAAGAGCGCGCTCACGCGCACTGCTCATTATTATCTGCAGGGACAGAGTGGCATTGTCTTACCGAAATTGGTGGAAGAAGTGATCAAAAAGTTGCCATAACAAATGCAGGAAACCGTTCGTCTCACGAGGAGGACAGAAAAATATGGCAGACAGAAGAATTCGAGTGCTGGTCGCAAAGCCGGGACTTGACGGACACGATCGCGGCGCGAAAATCATCGCGCGCGCGCTCCGGGACGCCGGCATGGAAGTCATCTATACCGGCCTCCGCCAGACGCCGGAGCAAATCGTGAATGCCGCGCTCCAGGAGGACGTCGACGTTATCGGGCTGAGCGTTCTTTCCGGAGCTCACCTCGGGCTGACACAAAAGATCATGGCGAAACTGAAGGAGCAGAACGCCGCCGATAAGATGGTCCTCGTCGGCGGCACGATTCTGAGCAAGGACATCCCTAAACTCAAGGAAATCGGGGTGGCCGAAGTTTTTCCGACCGGGAGCCGCCTCGATGAGCCGATCAAATTCATCAAGGAAAAACTCGCCCAAACAGCATAACGGAATTTCGAACATTTACCTGCGGGAATCAAGTCCCGCTTGCACCACAAGTTTTTGAACGGTTGTTTCTTCAGTGGCGGAGAACGAGGTAATACAGATGGAAAATATCAGTAAATACGACATCGATACGCCTGCGCTTCTCATCGACCTCGATAAGATGGAACGGAACATTCAAAAGATGGCGGAATTCTTTGATAAACAGCAGGCGGAACTCCGCCCCCACACGAAAACCCATAAATGTCCGGTTCTCGCACACAAGCAGCTTCGGGCCGGCGCACACGGGATCACCTGCGCCAAGCTTGGCGAGGCCGAAGTCATGGCCGCCGCCGGTGTACAGGATATCCTCATAGCAAACCAGATCGTCGGACACGATAAAATAGCGCGCCTCGCTAATCTCGCGCATCATTGCGAGATCATGGTCGCCGTCGAGTCCGCTCAAAATGTTGCGGAGTTGTCGTTGGCCGCCAAAGCCGTCGACTCCACTATCCGCGTCCTTATCGAGGTCGACGTAGGCATGCACCGGTGCGGCGTCAAAAATCCCGAAGATGCGCTCGCCCTCGCACGCACTATCCTTTCCAGCCCGGGCCTCGCCTTTGAAGGAATCATGGGATATGAGGGCCACGTCGTGATGGTACCCGATCTCGAAGATCGGCGACAGGCGTGTATCCAATCGATGCAGACGCTGGTGGGCGTTAAGGAAACGCTGGAGACAAATGGAATTCCCGTAAAAATCGTCAGCGCCGGCGGAACCGGTACATATAACATCTCCGGCTCATACCCCGGCGTGACTGAAATTCAGGCCGGCTCATATATCCTGATGGACGCAAAATACCGAAGCGTGCTCGAGGATTTCGAGTGCGCGCTGACGCTGCTGTGCACTGTGACGAGCAGGCCCGACAAGACAACCGCTATCCTCGATGCCGGGATGAAAGCCGTTACGTTCGAATTCGGAATGCCTGATTTGATCAGTCTTCCCGGCGCGTCCTTTGCCTTCTTGTCAGAAGAACATGGACATCTCTATCTGGAGGACGCAGACCCGAAAGTCGGCGACAAGGTGGAGTTGATCCCCAGCCATTGCTGCACCACCATCAATCTTCACGACCGGTTCTATGCCGTCAGAGGCGAACGGCTCGAAAGCGTCTGGAACATCGCAGCCCGCGGAAAATTCATGTAGAATCAGCCCTTCCTTCCAACCTCGATTTGAATGATGCGGTTCCTGTCGAACCAGAAGGTCAGCCCCGTCTCTTTATAATTGATTCTGCTGAACCCTCCTTCTCTATACAAAACTCCGCTCTGGAATTCATGGCTATCCGAGAGCAGACTTTCGACGTACTTCTCCGAAGATGGCTCTCCGTAAGCCGTGAGCACATCAGGCAGCGATGAAACATAGGAGATCTCAGACGAAAGCTTCCCCTTGAACCTGTCGCTGTTAATGCGAATCGCTTCAAGAACATCATTCTCCGACAAAACGAGTTCAAACCCGTGCTTCCAGTTGTAATCGAGCACCCGGGCGTATTCAAGATCGGGCTCACCCAGCGTCGACTTGATCGAAGACCTCGTTACGCGCGCATCTCCCGGGATCAGAAAGCCCTTATGGCTCGAGTCTCCGATGAAGAATGCACTTTCACCCGCGGCAGATTGGGGCCCCTGCGGCGCATTCTCGAGGCCCTCGGCAGGAACATCTTCCAGCTCCAGCGACTGATTCGCCCGCTCCCTTTCCATCTCGGCATCCACAATCTCGGCTGCCCGCGCGAGCGCAGCCGCCCGCGCTTTCTCCTCGATCTGCTCGGGTGTCATTCGCTCGACTCGATCAATCCTCTTCTTCTCGATTGTCGTGGTTACCCCTTTGTACTGGACCTTCAGAGCAGTTGCGTCTTCCAACAAAATTCTGCACTCCAGATGTGACCCGGCTTTCAGAATTACTGTATCCGGCGTTTCCTGCTCTCCTTTCCGAATGTCCGGTATGATCTGATCAAAAACCTCCTGAATCCTCTGCTCACGCTTCTGATCTTCCAAAGCGGCGGGTGCGGCCGGTAAACCATCCGTCAAATCTTCGGCGGGAGCCTCTACGGGAGGGACTGCCGCGGCCGGTTGCGACTCAGGATACACCAACTTTGCGGGCGGCTTCGCTTTTTCACCCTGCCGCTCCTGCAGAGACCCCGGGAAAAGAGGCTCCTGTTCCTTCTCTTTGTCGCGCAGGCTGAATAAGCGGAAGGAGACGACGATCGCGAATGCAACAATGACGCCTATTACAAGCGCCGCGGACAGGGGTGTGAAAATATCATCCTTCAGATTGCTCGCCGAGCTTGCGCCGGATATATCGGATGAAGAAATATCTTCCCACTCCTGCTGATCGATCTCGGCAAGTGACTCATGACAGAATGGACAGCGGTAAGCGCTCTTCTTGATCGTTTTCCCACAGAGGGGACATTTCTTTTGGGCTTGACTATCGCCGGAATCAGTCTGCATTGCCACTCACCCCCAACCGATGACAAGCAGTTAGTTGACCGAATAGCCGGATAATAAAAAACCCGCCCTTGAGCAAAACGTTACGCGCGGGCTTTCTCCTTCAATACCCGATAATCTCCAACTCGCGCAGTCAATCCGATTCTGTCAAAATATTCGAGCAGCGGCACGGCATGCTTGCGGCTGACTCCCAGTACCGTCTTCAGGTCGCCGACGGCCAGCCGCTGTTCGGTCTGAAAATGAACCCTGATCTTCTTCAGTGCGCTTTCCAGAAATTCCTTATGATATGCAAGCGTGGGGCTGATTTTTTGAAGAACGCCTTCCTCGAGGAGAAGCGAAATCATTTTCTTCGCGGCCGCAGGATCACCGGCCTGCTCTTCAGCCTGCATCAGCGTCGGTGGAGAATACCCGGCCTCTAAATATATCTTCTCGACCTGCTCCTTTATCGATTTTTGGGCCTGCGTTATACCGGCGCGCCTGCCGGCAAGGCTCAGGCCCTCGCGCGTAACCTGCACTCTTTCGCTCTCGGCCAGGTCTGAAATAATCCTTTCAAACAGCGGTGCATCGAGATTCCCGCTCAAGCGGCTCCGGAGTTGCTCGCGCGGCATGTACAGACGATGGGGCTGCTCTTTGAAGAAATCGGCCAGCTCCTTCAGCGCGCGTTCCTTTAAAAAATCATGGCGGTTTTGCGCAATGAGCACCGCGTCTTCCCCCGAGCCTAGCGCAAGGACTTGCCCCTCCTTTATCGGAGAGGCGATCAACTCGGTTACCATCGCCGCCGGCAATCCAAGTCTCACCGCAAGTTCGTGAAGCGACACCGCCGCCTCCTCCTTCGAGAGGAAGGCCCTCGCCAGCTCAGCCGGCAGGGCGCCATCGAGTTCCTGAAGCCAGGCACGCCTCTCCCGCTTCCTCACGCGCGCTCTCTGCGGGGCAACATCAAGAACGATTCCGCCCCCGATTGTGACCTCGGGCGATTCCGCTCGAATGACAAAGCGGTCGCCCCGGAAAATACAGATCGGCTTCTGACACCTCATCTGGACATAACCTTCGCTGCCCGGCGCAATCTCGTTCTCGCCAAATACTATCATGCGGCTCACCTGTTGGCTGGTCGCCGAATACAACTTTACTGTCGTGCTCCGCCGCAGATTTCGCGGCGCGGTGCGAAGCAGGCGGACCTTTGCATCAAACCTGTTTGTCGCCGCCGCCGTCCCAGGTTTCACAACGGTATCACCCCGCTTCAGTTGCTCGACAGCAATGCCGGCCAGATTCAAGGCCGCCCTCATGCCCGCCGATATCCGCTCCTGCTTCTGGTTGTGGCTCTGCAACTGACGCGCGCGACTGCTCAACCCTTCGGGCAGCACCTGCACAGGTTCGTCCTCGTTCAGCGACCCGGAAAAGACCGTCCCGGTGACAACCGTGCCGAACCCTTTCATCGTAAAGACTCGATCTATCGGGAAACGGAAAACGCCTTGTTCGTCCTTCTGTCGCTGTTGCTCGACCGCCTCGGTGATCAGAGCCCGAATCCGATCGAGACCGCCGCCCGTCTTGGACGAAACCCGCACTACCGGCGCGGATTCCAGGAATGTCCCCTCAACAAGGTCTGCGATCTCGGCCTCCACGATCTCCACCATTTCGGCGTCGGCCAGGTCTATTTTCGTGATCGCGACGATCCCGCGCTCGACTCCCAGCAGCTTCATGATGTCAAGGTGCTCGCGCGTCTGCGGCATGACGCTTTCGGTCGCGTCGATCACCAAAATCACGATATCCATGCCCGCCGCGCCCGCAAGCATATTCTTTACAAAACGCTCGTGGCCGGGCACGTCGACGAAGGAAACGCGCGTCCCGTCCGCAAGCTCCAGGAAAGCGAACCCCAGATCGATCGTGAGGCCGCGCTCTTTCTCTTCTTTCAGCCGGTCCGGATCGATCCCCGTCAGCGCTTTAACCAGCGCCGATTTGCCGTGATCGATATGACCCGCGGTTCCAACAACAAGATGTTTCATGAAGATTGACTTCTACGAGTTGCCAGGTCGCGAAGGGCTGCAATGACGTGCGTATTCTCATCGGACTGAATTGTCCTGAAATCGAGACAGAAACAATCCTTCCGAATGATTCCGATAATGGGGGGATTCAGCATTCTGAGGCGATAAGCAATTTGATCCGGCGTCTGTGCGCCGGGATTAATCGCGAGAAGATAAGTCGGAAGCGGGTGCTCGGGCGACGAGCCGCCGCCGGCGCGGGATTCGCCCTCCCTAATCTCCATCTTGAGCACCTTGCGAGCTTGATGATCGACGCTATCATACACCTGCTGCGCAAGCTTCAAGATATCCTCAGGAGTTCGCGCGATCAGTCCAAGTGTCGGTATTTCCTTTTCCGGAAAACGGGATGAACGCAACGTCTGGAGGATCGACCCAAGCGCCGCCAATGCTATCTTGTCCACTCGCAGCGCCCGCATCAGAGGGTTTTTCCGAATTTCCTTTATGTACTCCCGTTTTCCCAGAATAATGCCCGCCTGTGGGCCGCCGAGCAACTTGTCTCCGCTGAAAGTGACGATATCTGCGCCTGCCCTCATGCTATGCTGTGCCATCGGCTCATCGGGTATGCCGAACCGGCTCATGTCGATGAGCGCGCCGCTTCCCAAATCCTCCATCACCGGAATTCCGCGCCGATTCCCTAATTCGACCAGTTCGGATACCGATACGCTCTGGGTGAACCCGATGATGCGGTAGTTACTCGGATGCACCTTCAACAACAACCCGGTCTCCGGAGAAAGCGCCCGCTCATAATCGCCGATATACGTCCTGTTCGTTGTTCCGACCTCGACAAGCTTTGCCCCGCTCTTCGCCATCACGTCCGGAATCCGGAACGAGCCGCCGATCTCGATCAACTCGCCCCGCGAGACGACGACCTCTCGCCCCCTCGCCAGGCTGTCAAGCGTGAGCATGACCGCGGCCGCATTATTATTTACCACCGTCGCGGCTTCGGCCCCAGTCAAACGACACAACAACGGTTCGAATAGCGAATCGCGATGCCCGCGCTCTCCCGTCTCAAGATCATATTCGAGGTTTACGTATGAGGCGGCGGCGTCAGCGGCCGCAGCCGCAGCCTTCGCTCCAAGCATCGATCGGCCCAGATTCGTATGTATGACTATTCCCGTCCCGTTGATCACCCGCCGCAGCGGGGGAGCCCGTCGCTCTTCTATCCGGGAAACAACCGCCGCTTCGATGCTCTCGAACTCAAGGTCTTCGTTGCGTGATCCCTTCTTCCGGGCGGCACGGATTTCCTCCAATACCTCACGGATCGCATCCGTCACAAATTCATCCGAGAGATCGCCAAGCAGTTGCACTATTCTCGGCAACTGCTTCACCTTCTCAACGCTCGGGATCGCTTGCAAATATTTTGATGGTTTTCGGTTCATAAATTTCCCTGCAGAAAAACCTTCCTCTCAAATATTACCGAATCCTGCCGCGCCTTGTCAATGAACCCGCACCGAAAATTGGGGACAGAGCCTATTTTTTATCTGTAACTCCTTACTCTAAAAGCTGTTATGAAGGCAGCAAAAAACGGCCATCAACCATATGTAATATTAGTTGCTAAATAAATGACCGTCCACAAGAATCTCGTGTGCCCGCATTGCAGGGTTGATGGATTCGTTCAGTCTGTAAAAAAACTGCACAAGCAGCGGATAAAGATCTGAAGGAGATGACTGTCCGCCAGCGCCGCAGGCAAAGAAGCAGGAAAAATAAAGAATATAATTACGATCAGCGTTTATCGGGCGCCGACCCGGTAGCCGGTTCGTCTGCGGTTGAATAATCAATTTCGCCACGGCCGTGGCGCCTTATGGAGTACCGGTCTTCTGCCGGCTCAGACTGACGAGCTCGTTCCAAATACCTTCAACCTGCTCCTCGGCAGCGGCAAGCGAGCCCGTGTTGTGCACAACGTAATCGGCGTACTGAAGTTTTTCCTCGATGGGCATCTGCGCGTTCAGTCTCTTCGTTGCGCTCTCGAGGTCGAATCCGTTTCTCGCTGTCATTCGTCCAAGCTGCTGTTCCCGTGTCGCATAAACGAGAATGATCTTCTCGAACATGGACTTCATCCCCGTCTCGATCAGCAGAGGGACATCGGCCATGATGATGGCGTTCGGGTCCTTTTGCGTAATCTCCTGAATCCTGCGCGCATATTCTTCTCCCAGTCTCGGATAGATGAAACTCTGGAGTTGCCTCCGCTTGTCGGCGTCCGCGAATACTATTTCTCCAAGGCGGGGGCGATTGATCGTGCGATCCTCCCTCAGGATGGACGGCCCGAAGAAATCGACGATATCCCTCCACGCCGGTTTCTCCGGTTCGACTACGTAATGGGAAAGCTCGTCATAATCGAGAACATACGCGCCGCGTTTCGCAAACATCGCCGCGATCGTGCTCTTACCCGTGCCTATTCCACCTGTCAATCCGACGTGAAGCATACTTGATTTTCCTTCTTATACAGGCAGACATCTTCTCCAAATCCAAAATGTGCGGATCCCGCAGGCTCAGTCCCCTCCGCCAAATGCCTTCCCGTATGCTCCGAAAAGACCGGGGGACGGGTCCACCTGCGCCCCGAATTGCGAGATGGGATATCGAATGCCTCTCTTGTAAAGCTGGTCGAGGCCTTCCACAATCTTTTCAAGATAATGGTGCGGAATCGCCATCACCATTTCATCGTCCTGCGCATGGCCATAGCGCCGCTCGCCGTAACACGGGATCGTCATGGCTGGCTTGTCCGTGAGGTAACACTGCGCGATCGCGTCCGCGCACGCGCTTTCGCCGACGCTGAAAAACTGCATCCGCTCGTAATCGCGGAACTGGATCGCGTTGATAAGCAGCATCATCTGTGCCGGGTTCCCGTACAGCAGGATGATATCCGGATCGAACGGATTATAAACCAGCGGCGCCAGCATGACTGCGTGATACTTTCCCGAGGGGATCAGCGGAATCGAATCCTCGCACTTATTTGCGTCCTCCACGGTCGCGCACCAGACCATGCTGCGCATCGTGCCGTCGCGGATGTACTCGGGCAGCTCCGTCAACCCAATGATGCTGGTGCACCGCGGCGACACAAAATCATCCGCCGTCGCGCCCACAGTCCAATCGAACGTGCGCACAATGGTGATCAACTGACACGTCGTCACCTTGTGCGGCAGCCGCCTGAGCCACGGATTCCGGTTTAGCTCATCGGGATCCTCGAGCAGCTTGAATGCGACCGGAAACGTCTTCAGCCGCAACAACCTTTCCAGGTTTCGGATCAAACCGGTCCAATCAGACATCGTTAGCTCCCTTCTCCGGTGCATAGATCGAAAAATTTCCCGTCCTCAACTGCACGACGAGATCCTCGTCTGAGTCAGTATCACTGGAAAAATGCGTGTAGTATTTTCCCACGTCGGCCAAAATATGCGCATCGCTCCCCGCCACGCACGGGATGCCGAGTCGCGCGCTCACATCAAGCGCCATCTGCGTCTCCTGCTCGTTTATCTTGCAATTGTATGCCTCAATCGCGTCGACCGCCTGAAACACCGGACGCGTGGCCGCGCGCTCCGGCGAAAGCGATAGCTGCACGAAATTAAACACCAGAAACCCCCGAAACGGATGCGCGACAATCGTGAACCCGCCGCAGTCAGAAACCTTCTTATGCAATTCGGCCGCACTTATTATCTCGGCGGGTTCTTCCTCAAATCCAAATACCAATATGTCGCCGTCGCGGGTGGTTACTTCCATCCCGCGAAAAATCGGGAATTCAAACCGCTCTCGAAGGCGCATCACCTCGTCTCGCGGCCAGAGTTTGTTATGTTCCGTCAGGCAAATCCCATCGATGCCCGCCTCTTTCGCCCGCGGAATCAGATCGTGAATTTTGATCGCGCTGCAGGTCGACAGAGGAGAAGTGTGACAATGCAAGTCTATCTTCATCATTCACTCGAGGCATACGCCATGCAGCTATCCTTCAGTATCGGGACCGTCTCGAGAAGCCGTTTCCGAATGGCTGCACTATCCGCAGGCTGCCCCATCTCCTCAAGGTCCTCACGCGCAAATTGGATCGAGGCCGACATGAGCGCATCACAGCACTCGATCAACAGCGTCCCGTAATGCCGGCAGCCGGCGCGCCCGATCTGCTTCTTCACCTTCTCGCGGAAGCCCGGCTCGATTCGCATTCCGATCGCTTTCTTCAGAATCTCGTCGGCGCGCGGACATTCGGGCGTCGTGAACCGCTTCATCCTGCCGCTGATTCGAGTGATCTCGCATTGCGGCAGGACAAACTCGACGTCAATCTCCATCGAATAGATGTGGTCGTCGAGAAGGCCGTGCGCTATTGCTCTGTCCTTCGCAGGCCGCTCGATGCCCACCCGCTTCATCCGTGAAAAATTCGCCACGTTAACCTCCTCTTGAAGTCCGCTTCACATCCCCGCTTTTCCTGGACTACCTAATGTCTCTGCATGTATTCTTCAGGGCGCCCCGCTCTAGTCTCTTCCGCAAGGAATTTGTTCCCTCTCGATCAAGGGAGTAAGTCAGCATGAGGGGAGCCTAACGCTGGGAACTATCGATCAGCGCTAGTCCTCTCCTACAAGCGCCCCTTCAGCAACGGGCCGTTCGGATCGAATGCAATGCAACTGTTGAGCAGGCGCGGATTCATCTGCACCATCTGTAACAGGCCTTCGCGGCGCTGCTCGTCGTCCAATCCATCGGCCATTCCCATCTGCTGAGGGGTGAACGAGAGAATGACCGCGTCGCACGCCTCGAATAACAGCGCTTCCATCAATGAACATCCCTTCGGTCCGCCAATTAGGTTCTCGAGCAACTTTGTCAGCCCCGAGCCGACTCTGAGCCCGATGACTTTTTTCACTAGAGATTCGGCGGCCGTGCAATGTTCAGTGAAGCAGCGCTCGAATTTGCCGCGTGCGGCCGTAATCTCCAGGTCGGGCAGCGCCACCTCAATCTCGATTTCTCCGCTGAAATTGCCGTCGTCCATGTAATTGGTTACGAGCAGCTTGTCCTCACCGAGCGGAGCAATCGAGGCGTGTTTCGTGCGGCTGTAACAAAGTACCATGATTTCCCTCCGGAATGGCTATTTCTTTCACAAACTATACTTGACGACGTGACCTATGTCAATTCAGCGCGCCGAAAAAAAATAAGGGCGAAGGGTGCCCCATTCGCCCTCTAATCTAGTGCCTCTATCTCTGAATTGTCAGCCGCATCCTCAGCGACGGGTACTGTAAGCCTGTCCGACGGTAGCGATGGGGACTGTCCCACCGCGAAGGGGACTGGCTCCATTTACGGAATTCATGTCTTCTTGAATTCGTAGAATGGTGCCTGTCCCCGAAGCAAAAACCACTCGCTCAAGTGTCGGATACATTCACTCTCCCCAAAGTCACTTACCTAATCTTTTCCAAGGCTGCGCGCGATGATCAGGCGCATCACCTCGGAAGTCCCCGCGAAAATCGTCTGGATTCTGCCGTCGACCCAGAACTTCGAAATCGGATACTCCTCGCAGTAGCCGTAGCCGCCGTGCATTTGCAGGCAGCGGTCGGCTACCCGGTTAGCCATCTCGCAAATCCACAGCTTGGCCATGCACGTCTCCGTCACCACGTTCTCGCCGGCCAAGTGGTCCTGAATCAGCCTGTCCATGTATGCGCGCCCGACCGAAACCTCGCTCGCAAGGTCCGCCAGCAGGAACTGCGTGTGCTGGAAATTGAAGATCGGCCTGCCGAATTGCTCGCGCTCCTTCGTATATTTGATTGTCAAATCCAGACATTTTTCGGCAGCCGCCTGGCCTCCAATCGCGCACACGAGACGCTCCGGCTGCAGCTTCTGCATCATCATGAAGAAGCCGGACCCCTCCCCGCCAAGAATGTTGCCGGCCGGCACCCTGCATTCGTCGAAGAATAACTCGGCCGTGTCCTGCGCCTTCATCCCGATCTTCTGTATTTTCTTGCCGCGCTCGAAGCCCGGAGTGTCCCGCTCGACAACAATCAGGCTGATCCCCGAATACGGCGGGTCCGCCTTCGGATCGGTCTTCGCGGCGACAACCACAACATCGGCAAGGAGTCCATTCGAGATGAAGGTCTTCTGACCGTTGATGACGTAGGAATCGCCATCCTTGATCGCGGTGGTCTTCATCGACTGCACGTCCGAACCGGCGTTGGGCTCGGTCATTGCAAGCGCGCTGATCTGTTCGCCCGATACGCAACCGGGCACCCAGCGCTCCTTCTGCTCGTCATTGCCGAACGCGTAAATGTACGGGACTACGATATCGTTGTGGAGCGGCAACGCAAAACCGGATGCACCGGCCTTCGTCAATTCTTCAATCATGATGACTGAATACAGAAAATCCGCGCCGATGCCGCCGTATTTCTCGTCGGCCCACGGGCAGAGGAACCCGTTCTCGCCCGCCTTCAACCACAGCTCGCGCGGCACCTTTCCGTCCTTCTCCCATTGCTCGTGGTGAGGCGTGACCTCCTTCTCGATGAATTTGCGGAACGTGTCGCGGAGCATGTTGTGCTCTTCCGTAAAGGGAAGCTTGCTTTTCAGCATACAGAAATACCTCCGGTCGATGCTGTGCTCTCAGTTATGCGTTCAGAACTGCGGCAGCATTCGTAATCACGTCGAGCCCGCGCTCGGCGGTCTTCGATTTGAAGATGACCTCGTTGCCCTCTTTCCACATCTCCGTCACAATGGTCTCGCCCGGAAATACGTGACTTGCGAAACGGACCTTGATGCTCTTGAATTTTTCGGGCTCGTTGTTGCAGAATTCCTGCACGATCGCGCGGCCGGCAATCCCGAACGTGCACAGCCCGTGCAGAATCGGCTTCTCAAATCCGGCCATTGCCGCAAAATTCGGGTCCGCATGCAACGGGTTGCGGTCGCCGCACAACCGGTATATCAACGCCTGCTGCGGGAGCGTCTTCTGCTCGACTACCTTATCCGGCGCGCGATCAGGCGGCTGATTCCCCGGCTTCGGGCCGGATTCGCCTCCAAAGCCGCCTTCACCGCGCAAAAACACCGAGAACGTGTTGAAAAAAACCTCGTCCCCGTTCTCGTCGCTCGTCACGGCATCAAGCAGAACGAGAGCACCCTTTCCCTTGTCATAAATCGCCGATATCTTCGGCTGCGTGGTGAGTTTGCCGCTGGTCGGGAGAGGGTGTTTGCGTACTTCGAGATACTGCTCGCCGTGAAGTAGCATCATCGGGTTGAATTCCATTCCGGGCGCCCCGATCAGGCCGACCAGCGACGGGAACGGCGGTATCACTCCGAATGTCGGCAACACCTTCAGATCGCCCTCATACGTAAACTTCAACTGCTGCTCATCGGTCTGCGGAACGCCCGCCCCCACGCCCAACGCGTACAACATCACATCGCGGTCCGTGTACTCATAAGGAAGTCCCTGTAACTTTGCGCCGACTGCTTTCTTCGGATCAATAGGCATCGTTCCTTCTCCTTATCTGGTCAAACAATTCATCGCCTTTTCTTACACCCTGCCATTAACATTCCGCCCTCTTTGAAAAATCCAGATTTTCCGTATCGCGACCGCAGAGACACGCTTCCGCCACAGAGTCGGTTGTCTGTCTGAGCAGAGCGAAGAATCTCTCCTGATTATCCTTACGTGACCGGCAAAAGCCCATTCATCTCTTTCGCCAAGATCGCTTTTTTAATCTGCGAAAATCTGCGTAATCAGCGGATCAAAAATCCTTTTCTTCAATCCAAAATCTAAAATCATTTCACTCCGGCCGCATCCCGCGAAGACAGAAGCGGATTATCTCCTCCTCGATCTCTTCGGCATTTTCCGGAGAATGAGACGACAAAAGCCATCGGCCCATTACCACCGCGATGCCCATAAAAACAGTAGCCAGAATCGCCGGCTCTATCTCGCTCACTCGATCCGATTCAATTCCGTCTCGCAAAATCTCGTGAAGCTCGGCCCCAATTCCCGAATGCAGCTTCATCGTGTATTCTGCATCCACCGGCGGGCCATCAATCAGGATCAGGCGCGCAAGGTCCGCATTGTCCCTGAAATAATCGAAACTCACGCGCAAGGCGGACACCACCTGCTCCTCAACGGACATTTTCGGACTCCGCGCCTCGAGCCATTTCCGATGCATCTCACGGTTCGCCCTCCGCACAAGCGCGTCGTAGATCGCGCGTTTGTCGCGAAAGTGCACGTAAAATGTGCCGGCGCCGAGATCGGCGCGCGCCGAGATCTCACGCGTGGTCGCGTTGTCATATCCCTTCTCCAAAAATATCTGCTCGGCTGCGTTCAGCAGCTTATCCCGCGTCTCGCGACTGCGGCGCTTCCAGCGGTTCTCTCGATCGATTTCGGATATCTTTTTCGCCATCGGGAATAAGGGTTGCCATGTTTGAATCAGGCGGCTTTTTCCATTCTCATCTGAAAGGAAGTAGTACGACTTATCTCCTCTTCACCTGTCTGTACGTCTTTCATTTGCGCGGTTCTTGACCGTTTGCACGAGCGGCTTCGGACGTACAACTGCCAGATGAACTCGACACGGGGCGATTCTTTCTTGACACAGATTCAAGCCTGAGATATAGTCAGATTATATGGGGGACCCTTACCTTTGTCAAGCATAAAAATCTCTCGTTTCCCACGGTTTTCCTCGCTCACTGAAAGGAGAAAAAATGGCCGAACCGTTTGCAGTCGATAAAGAATTTGTTCAAGGGGCGCTCTCGAAACCGCTCTCGCCCGATAGCAATCTTCTGGCCTCGAAATGCAAAAAATGCGGCAAGCTCCATTTCCCGCCGCAGCGGCTGTGCTCGTCCTGCTATAGCTGGGAGCAAATGGAGGAGACGCCCCTCGGCCGGCGCGGAAAAATTTTTTCGTGGACCGTCTCGTATATGATGGGCGAGCATCCAATTGGATATGTCGACCTGCCGGAAGGGATTCGGCTCTTCTCGATTTTCACCGACCTCGAAGGCGACCCGACACAAGCGCTTGATATCGGAACAGAAGTCGAACTCGTGGTCATGCCGATGCGTGAGATGGAATTTGGCATGGAAGTCGGCGCCGCGGAATTTATCGGATACAAGTTCCGGCCGGTGAAACAGGGGGGACGGCAATGAGACAAGTGTGCGTTGTCGGAGTGGGAATGACCAGGTTCGGGAAATATCTGGATAAGGAACCGCGCTGGCTGGCTGAGGAAGCGGTCTACAAGGCGGTCACCGACGCAGGAATAAACCACAAGGCAATCGAAGTGGCTTACGTCGGCAATGTCGCCGCCGGCGCCTTCTGCAAACAAGGGTTCACGATCTTCGGCGAGATCATGCTCGCCCCCATCGGGCTTGGCGGCATCCCGATCACCAGCGTAAGCAACGCATGCGCGAGCGCGAGTGCCGCCTTCAGGGAGGCGGTTCTGGCCGTCGCCAGCGGACATCATGACGTCGCGCTTGCACTCGGAGTCGAGAAGATGCAACTCGACCGGGCCGAGCTCATGATGGATGAGCGCAGGCGCAGCAAGGTAATGGGAATGGGCGGCAACGGAGCCGACGCCGAGCTTGAGGGACAATTCGGCATAAGCTTTCCCGGCTTCTTCGGCATGGCCGCAAATCGCCACATGAAGCTGTACGGTACCACTCCTGAACATCTCGCAATGGTCTCGGTCAAAAACCGGAAGAATGCGGCAAAGAATCCATATGCTCAATTCCAGAAACCGGTGACAATGAGCGAAGTGCTCGAGGCACGGATGGTTGCATATCCTCTCACGTTCCTGATGTGCTGCCCCACAACCGACGGCGCCGCTGCTGCCATCGTAATGTCGAAAGAGAAAGCCGCAAAAATGTGCTCCAAACCAGTCGAAGTGGCCGCCAGCGTCTTGAAGACCGCCACATTCGAGCCAAGCCAAAACGACCTTGATACGATGCGGCCCACTATTCATGCTGGACAGGAAGCTTATCGGCAAGCGGGCATTGGCCCCGCCGACGTGGACGTGGCCCTTGTCCACGATTGCTTCTCGATCTCGGAATTGATTCACTACGAAGACCTCGGCTTCTGCAAGAAAGGCGAAGCGAAAACCATGATCGAGAAGGGGGAGACCGAGATCGGCGGACGGATTCCGGTCAACCCATGCGGCGGGCTTCTCTCAAAAGGGCATCCGGTCGGTGCGACCGGCGTCGCTCAGGTCTGCGAAGTGACGTGGCACTTGCGGGGTGAGGCGGGCGAGCGTCAGGTGGAAGGCGCGAAAATAGGAATGACTCATACCCTCGGCGGCCTCTCTCACGCCGAAGGCGTCGCCTGCGGCGTCAATATCCTCCGCCGCGCCTGGTAGCGAGAATAGAGATATTGGTTTTCGGAAGCATCTGGTTAAAATCGGATTGACGTTTAGCGAAATGCTCCTTTACTAAAGGCTTCTTGAAAATGGATGCCGATCTTTTCTTCCTGATCAACTTGCTGTTATGGGGCCTGCTTCCCTTTGTATGGATGACAAAGAATCCTGAAAAGGAGTTGAGGCGGTGGGCAGCCAAAGGCAATTCTGCGAAAGTGAAAGATCTGCTCCGAAAAAGACCCTTTACTTTTATTATCAATGGGAAAGACGCAAATGGAATGACTCCCCTTATGCATGCGGCGAGACAAGGACATACAGATATAGTAAGGCTTCTGGTCGAAAAGGGCGCTGAACGCAAAGCAAGAAATAAGTGCGGCGAGACCGCTCTCGACTTGGCTTTATCGCAAAAGCATACTGAAATAGTTCAATACCTGAAGGAATTTGATCCTGACGAGGTGGGGATTTCATCTTGACCATCTGAGAGCTCAAATACCAGAAGACCAGGGGCGGCCCCATAAAATATGGGGACAGAGACCATATTTAAATTGTTATTAGATGTTGTTGCTTTTTACTAAATAGTCTCTAACCCCCCGGAGCGTCCAAGGCCAGCCACCTATTATTATTTAAGCCTTCGCCTTTTCCACCTCGACCGAAACCGCGCGATCGATCGGCTGCGTGCACCAGTTCCAGCGGTAATAATTCAGATGCCCGTAACCCGCAGCAAGATCAAGCCACTTCACCATTCCCGGAATCGCGGTATCGTAACTCTTCCATTTCTCGAACTGGTACGGCTCCCACGCGTGATAAATGATTACCTGCCCGGGCCGCGGCCCTTCCTGCGAGCGCGCCGCGGCAGTCAACTTCACGTGTACGGTGAAATCATCGAAATCATTATATACCCGCACCAGATCGCCGTCCTCAATGCCGCGACTGGCAGCATCCTCCGTATTCATGAACATGAACGGCCGGCCTTGATGCGTGCGTGCGAGCACGTCGTCGGTGATCCAGATCGAGTGGACACTCCAGCGCTGATGGCCGCTCGTCATCCTCAGCGGATAATTGCCACCCATCTTCGGATTTTCCTTATGCACCGGGAGTTGCTCGCCCGCCTCGATGAACCAGTCATGATCAATATAAAACGTGATCCGGCGATTGTACGTCGGGTACGGGATCTTCTTCGGGCCGGTATGATATGTCAGCGGCACGATCGGCTCATCCGGCTTGATATCGGTCGCCAGATGCATCGCGATCACGTCCATCTTCGATACTTTCGTAAAACGGACGATGCCGTCCTGTCGCAGCGTTTGAAGGTTTGTCTCCTCGGGCAGCGTCCCCATTCTCGCGCTCATCTTCAGCGCATCATCGAGCGTTTCCTCCGCATTTTGGCGGTTGAGCGTTGTCTCTTCTACAATCGTCGACAAATCGAAAGCCTTGCCGCGCCGGTTCTGATACGTCAAGAAGTTCTCTGCTTCGGCCAAATTCTTCATTCGCTCGGCAATGAATTTCCAGGCTTCCCATTCGTTCTTGCCCTCGCCCGGCGGAGCGACCGCCGACTCCGTCAGCGTCAGCCACGGCACATGCGGGGTGGGGAAGCGGGTGTCGGTCTTCTCGTAGAAGCCCGCGCCCGGCAGGACCAGATCGGCCAGCAAAGCAGTGGTGCTCCATCGCGTTTCAATCGTGAAGATGAATTTGTACTGCTTCCAGAGGTCCGGATAGATGTTTTTCCACCAGCCGCGGTTCTTACGAGCCGGACTTGTCCCGTAGAAACAATATACCTGCGGCTTCTGATCGGGCGCCGGCCGCACCAGATGGTTCCACCATCCCTTTGCTATCGCCTCATCCATGTACTCATCGAAGCTGCGCTTCATGCTCGAGCAGTGCCATGCCTTGTTGTTCCACGTGTTACGGTAGTTCGAATGGAAGTAATACAGGAAGACCGGCGGCACTCCGCTCCCGCGCATCGCGTTGTGCATTCGCTCCAACTCGCGCTGCATGATCTCGTGCGTCAGCGACGGGTCCTTCGCCTGCAGAATGTACTTGTCCAGGCGAGCCTCTCCATAATGCTCCGCTGACTGCGGCTCTTCTTCCCTCTTCGCGCGCAAAAGAGCGCTGCCTTCAAACAGTGATTCGTTCCAGCCCCGGATGCCGCTGCCTTTGTTGCCGATGCTTGCGGTCAGCGCAAGCAACAGACACATCGCGCGCTCCATGAGATCGCCATGATAATACTTCGATGAATTCCAGCCGACCAAGATCTGGACGTGCCCGCGCGCTTTCCACACTTTTTCCGTCAGCCTTCGGATTGTCTCCGGACTGACTCCGCACACGGCCGATGCTTTTTCCGGCGTATAGTCGCGATTGACCATTTCCTTGAAGATGTCGAAGGCCGGCCGGACCTCGACCTGCTCGCCATTATGCAGGGCAACACGATGTCTCCCCTCGAGAGCGGGATCGCACGGGAGCGCAAGCGTGCCTCGCGGTGCCTTCGCCGGCGCATTTGACGCAGTGTCCCAAAAGTACAACTGATCCTCCAGGCCGCCCCCGGTAACGTCAGTTTCTCGCAAAAATTTTCCTGTGTCCGTTCGTACAAGAAGCGGGAAATCGGTCTGTTCCTTTAAGAAACCACTTTCATATTTGCCCTCGGCGATAAGAGTCTGCGCCACGGCAAGACCTAGTGCGGCGTCACCGCCCATCTCGATCGGAATCCATTCATCCGCATGGATCGCCGATGGAGAATAATCGGGCGCAATAGTGACAACTTCCGCTCCGTTATAACGGGCTTCGGCTATGAAATGATATGACGGGATGCGCGTGTAAACCGGATTCATGTGCCAGATCAGCAGCAATTTTCCGAAAAACCAGCCGTCAACGGAATCGCAAAATTGAAACTTGCCGAATGTCTCGTATATACCTTTATTGAAGTCGCCAATCGTTGAATTCAGATCGAGACTCGTCGCGCCGAGCCCACCCAGAAAGTCGCCGGCCGACATCAAATGCACCCAGCCGCCATTGCCCGGCCCCGGCTCGAACACAATCGATTCCGGGCCCGCCGTGCGAATAGCATCAAGTAAATGCCTGCAAACCGTATCGGCCGCCTCTTCCCATGAAATCCGCTTCCACTTGCCCTCTCCGCGCTTGCCCACGCGGATCATCGGATATTTCACGCGATCGGGGTTGTACATCATGTTGCTGAATGAACAGCCCTTCTGGCAGCCGCGCGGATTGAAATCCGGACCGCCGGCATCGATAACCGGATATTTTCCCGCCTGCTCCTCTCGCCAGACAACCCCGTCTTTCGTGTATACCCGCCACAGGCAGTTGCCGGGATAGCAATCAACCAGGTGCGTGCCGTAGGTCACCTTATCCCATTTCCATTCACTCCGGTGAAGGTCTTCCCACTTCCCGTACTTCCACTCCTGAAAAACCTTCTCAGTGGCTTGAGCTGCACCGCCAAGAAATCCAAGAGAATCGAGCGAGAGAGCTAACGCAGTTGTTCCGCTTATCTTGAGAAATTGGCGCCGGGTGAACCTGAAACTCGACATATAGACCTCCACGTCCTGACCTGATTCTTCTATCAACAATGGTCGAATGCGGCGATTTTAGCACAAATGGCCCATGGAGAGCAATAAAAAATTAATCGACTATATTTTGTGAACTGCGTTCACTGAGTGAAAGCGAGCATAATCCTGGCCGCTATCAGGCGCCGGTACTGGCTCGCAGACCCTCCTCAACATCCACCCGAGCCAGAAGTAGTCCCCCGCAAACAAAAAAGAAGATGAGCGACAGGATGCTGAGCCGGCTCGTGCCGGTAAGCTGTCCGACGACCGCAAAGAGGAACGGCCCGACGATGCCGGCGAATTTGCTGCTGATGCTGAAAAACCCGAAGAATTCGGCCGATTTCTCAATTGGCGCCATTCTTCCGAAAAGAGACCGGCTTAACGCCTGTGCGCCGCCCTGCGCGCACGCCACCAGCACCGAGAGCGCCCAAAAGTGCCATGCCCGGCTCATGAAATATCCGCCGACCGAAATGAAGCAGTAGATCGCGAGCGTGATGAATATGGCCCGCTTGGTTCCGATCCTGCTCGCGATTTTGCCAACCGCGATGGTCGCGGGAAATCCGATAAACTGCACCATCAGCAGCGCGCCGATGAGCGATGAGGTCCCGATTCCAATTTCGCTGCCATAAATGGTCGCCATCTTGATCACGGTGCCGATGCCGTCGCTGTACAGCCAGAAGGCAACAAGAAATTTCGTTAGTTCCTTGTAGCGCCGGATCTCGTGAAACGTGCGGGACAAGCGCTGGAAGCCCCCCCGAACGGGACTGATTGCGCCTGCCAGAGGCGAAGCGGCGGGTTCCGGTACTTTCCGGAAGAGCGGGATGGAAAAGATTGCCCACCAGACGGCGACGCTGAAAAATGAAAGGCGTGACGCCGCGGCCGTGTCCTTCAGCATGAACACTTGCGGCGCCATGATCCACGCCAGATTCAGCGCGAGCAGCAATCCGCCGCCCAGATAGCCGATCGCGAACCCTTTCGAGGAGACGCGATCGATGTCTTCGGGTTTGCTGATGTGGGGGAGAAGCGAGTCGTAGAATATGATACTGCCTGCGAAGCCGATGTAGGCGAGGACGAAGAAGAACGAAGCCGGCCGCCATGCGCCCTGCTGGATCGTCGCGAGGAGAGCAGTGAATGCAATGCCTAGAGCCGCAAACACAAGAAGAAATTTCTTCTTGGCGCCGGAATGATCGGCTATCGCGCCAAGAATGGGAGCTGCGAACGCGACCGTGAAGAGTGCGGCGGAGGCGGTATATCCCCAATAGACAGTCGCCAAATTCCCCGGCAATGTCGCGCCTGCAACCCTGCCATAAAAAATTGGGAAAACAGCGGCGAGTATCGTGGTGGCGAACGCCGAGTTCGCCCAGTCATACATGCACCAGGCATTTACTGTCTTTTCATACTGGCGCTGCACGCTTTGTTCACTCTCCCCTCCAATATGATGATATCGCGGAGAGAATTATATAGGGCTTTGCCGGAAATGAAAAGGGCCGTCGCTCCAGCGACGGCCCTTCATTTCTCTATGTCCTCAAGCCTTTGTTACTGCGGCCTTCTCCACCTCCACCGAAACAGCCCTGTCAATCGGCTGGGTGCACCAGTTCCAGCGGTAATAATCCAGATGACCGTAGCCTGCGGCGAGATCAAGCCATTTGATCATGCCCGGAATGGCCGTGTCGTAGCTCTTCCACTTTTCGAATTGATACGGCTCCCACGCGTGATATATCATGACCTGCCCCGGCCTCGCGCCTTCCTGCGACCGTGCGGCCGATGTCAATTTGACGTGCACGGTGAAATCATCGAAATCATTGTGCACGCGCACCAGATCGCCGTCCTCGATCCCGCGCTTCTTGGCGTCTTCGGTATTCATGAACATGAACGGACGCCCCTGGTGCGTACGCGCGAGCACGTCGTCAGTGATCCAGATCGAGTGGACGCTCCACCGTTGGTGGCCGCTGGTCATGCGCAATGGATAATTGCCGCCCATCTTCGGGTTATCCTTGTGGACCGGAAGGTGCTCGCCCGCCTCGATGAACCAGTCGTGGTCGATGTAGAAGGTCATCCTGCGGTTATATGTGGGATAGGGAATCTTCTTCGGGCCCGTATGATACGTCAGCGGCACGATCGGCTCATCCGGCTTGATGTCGGTAGCCAAATGCATCGCGATGATGTCAAGCTTCCCGATTCCCGTGAATCGGATAATCCCTTCTTTCCGAAGCGTATCGATGCCGGTACCCTCCGGCAGCGTTCCCATCTGAACGCTCAGCTTGAGAGCGTCGTCAAGCGTCTCTTCCGCATTTGATCTTTCCAGCGTCTGGTGCTGTACAAGCTTCGTGAGGTCAAGCGTCGTCCCGTTTCGTCCCTGATATTTTGTGAAATTCTTTTTCTCACCCAGATCGTGCATCTTTTCCGCCAGCTTCTTGCAAACAGCCCATTCCTCTTGCGCTTCCCCCGGCGGCGGTACAGCCTTCTCGGTCAACGTCAGCCACGGCACATGCGGGGTGGGGAAGCGGGTGTCGGTTTTCTCGTAGAAGCCTGCAGCCGGCAAGACCATGTCCGCCATAAGCGCCGTTGTGCTCCAGCGGGTCTCCAATGTGAAGATGAATTTATACTTCTTCCACAGCTCCGGATAGATGTTTTTCCACCAGCCGCGGTTCTTGCGGGCGGGAGACGTGCCCAGGAAACAATAGACCTGAGGCTCCTGGTCCGGCGCCGGCCGAAGATAGCCGTCCCACCATCCCTTGCCGATCGCCTCTTTCATATAGTCATCGAAATTGCGCTTCATCGAAGGGCAATGCCATTCTTTCTTGTTCCACGTGTCGCGGTAGTTAGAATGGAAATAGTACAGGAAAGCCGGCGGAACCATGTTCATTCGCTGCCGATTCGCCTGGCGCTCCAATTCCCGCTGCATGATCTCGTCGGTGATCTCTGGGTCCTTCGACTTGAGCAGGAACTGATCGAGGCGCGATTCGCCATATTGCATCAGCGAGCTGATGCCTCTCCTCTCGCGAATCATCAGCGCCGTGGCTCCATCAAACAGCGATTCGTTCCAGCCGCGGATGCCGCTTCCCTTGTTGCCGACGCTCCCCGTGAGCGCCAGCAGAAGGCACATCGCGCGCTCCATCAGGTCGCCATGATAGTATTTCGCCGAGTTCCAGCCAACCAGTATCTGCACGTTGCCGCGCGCTTTCCATGCCTTGTGCGCCAACTCCCTGATTGTGGCCGGATCAACTCCACACATGGCCGAAGCCTTTTCCGGAGTATAATCGCGTTCCACCATCTCCTTGAAAATGGCGAAGGCCGGGCGCACCTCGACCTGTTTCCCGTTGCCGAGAGTTACCTTGTACGTTCCCTCGAGGGCGGGATCACAAGGCAGCTTAAGCGTCCCGCGCGGCGCC
The DNA here is from genome assembly GCA_003598085.1 of Candidatus Abyssobacteria bacterium SURF_5. Taxonomy (NCBI): domain Bacteria; kingdom Pseudomonadati; phylum Candidatus Hydrogenedentota; class Candidatus Abyssobacteria; species Candidatus Abyssobacteria bacterium SURF_5. Next base: position 26,552 of record QZKU01000041.1, on the reverse strand, counting down.
TTCACCGGCTGGTTTGCCGCAGTGTCCCAGAAGTAAAACTGATCCTCGAGCCCCTTGCCGGTTACGTCGGTCTCGCGCAAGAATTTCTTCGTGTCAGTCCTCACCAGCAGCGGAAAATCCGTTTGCTCCTTAACAAACGCTTTGTCATACGTGCCTTCCGAAAGCAACACCTGACCCACTGCCAGACCAAGCGCGGCATCGCCGCCGGTTTCAACCGGAATCCACTGGTCCGCATGAATTGCGGAAGGCGAATAATCGGGTGCAATCGTGATGACCTCAGACCCGTTATAGCGGGCTTCACTAATGAAATGATACGACGGGATTCGGGTGTACACCGGATTCATGTGCCAGATGAGAATCAGCTTGCCGAAATACCACGCGTCGCACGACTCGCAGAATTGGAACTTGCCGAATGTTTCATATACACCCTTGTTGAAGTCTCCGATCGTGGCATTCACGTCGAGTTCCGTCGCGCCAATGCCGCTGAACAGCCGGAACGCAGCAAGAAAATGTATCCAGCCGCCATTGCCCGGGCCGGGCTCGAACACGATCGACTCGCAGCCATGTTGCTGTATCGCGTTGAAGAGATGTTCGGCAACCTCATTGATCGCTTCATCCCAGCTTATCCGTTTCCATTTCCCCTCGCCGCGAGCGCCCACCCGCTTCATCGGATATTTCACGCGGTCCGGATTGTACATCATGTTGCTGTATGAGCATCCCTTCTGGCAGCCGCGCGGATTCCAGTCAGGACCTGTCGCATCTATCACCGGATATTTTCCCGCTTGCTCCTCGCGCCAGACGATGCCGTCTTTCGTGTAGACGCGCCACAGACAATTGCCGGGATAGCAGTCAACCAGATGCGTCCCATACGTCAATTTATCCCACTTCCATTCCTCCCTGTGAAGCTTTTCCCACCCGCTGTACTTCCATTCCTGAAATATCTTCTCGGTCGCGTACGCTGCTCCCCCCAAAAAGCCAAGCGAATCCAGCGAAAGCGCCAGAGCAGTCGTGCCGGATATCTTCAGAAAATCACGCCGGGTGAATCGGAAATCAGACATGGTAAATCCTCCTTACCGCAACGTTTCGCGTGCAGGAAACCGAGCTTTTTAAGAATTCAATCGGTGCTTCCTGGCCCGCAGGCCGATAAGTGAATGAATAGTCATTCACCATTATACCCTCAGCATGATACCCTGTCAAGCCATTTCTTGCCACCGGAAACATCCAAAAAAAATGCAGGCGACCGGAAAGACCGCCAGTAGCGATGTCTTCCTGGTCCTTCGGGAGAGGGCAAAATTCAGTAGTACCACCCGAGTACCATCCGCAGATGTGATTAAGGACGCCTGCGCTCACAGTTCATTGTGGCAAATTCTAAATTATTTCTTCAGTTGATGTCAAGCGACTGACTATTGTTGACATGCTTGACTCTCTCTTTCTATAATAAATCTATTAAGAATCTGTTAGAGCGGCCAGTGTCCCGATTACCGGCATCCCGGAGAGAATGAATAGATCAGATAGCCCGCTTCAAAGACCGATAACTCGCGATCAGGCCAAGGATACAGGAATGGCCATGGTGCTGATCTGTCTCCTGGTGGCCTTCCTTGGTGAAAAGCCGGGTCTTCTTCCGCCCGCGATCCTGCTTCTCGTGGTCGACATGGTTTGGCCGAATTTTTATTATTACCCGGCAAAGCTGTGGTTCGGACTTGCATATCTGATGAGCATAATCATGTCGAAGGTGATATTCACCTTGCTCTTCCTTGTGCTCGTGGTGCCGGTGGGCGCCGTCCGCCGCCTGCTGGGCGCCGACGCAATGCAGATCGGATCGTGGAAGAAAGCCACGGGCTCGGTGTTTACCAATCGCAACTGCACGTATGAGGCTAAGGATATAGAACGTCCTTACTAACTGAAATTACTGGAGAACGAAATGGAGTTTCTGCAAGACCTGTGGGGCTTTCTCAAAGTCAGAAAAAAGTTCTGGCTCCTTCCGCTTATTCTGAGCCTGCTCCTGTTCGGGTTGTTGATCCTGTTGACAGGCTCCTCCGCGATAGCTCCCTTCGTCTATACGATTTTCTAAATGGCTATGCAGGAAGCAATCCTGGGTATTTCGGCGTTTTATCATGACAGCGCCGCCGCTCTATGCATTGACGGAAAGATTGTCGCGGCCGCGCACGAGGAGCGCTTCACCCGAAAGAAACATGACTCCTCCTTTCCCGCCCACGCGGCCGCATACGTGTTGCAGGAGGGCGGTCTGACTCCCGCAGAATTGGCTGCCGTCGCTTTCTATGAAAAGCCTTACATCAAGTTCGAGCGCCTCCTCGAGACATACCATGCCTTCTCACCCAGAGGTCTGCAGAGCTTTCTCTCCGCCATGCCGGTCTGGGTGAAAGAAAAACTCTTCATGAGACAGCTCCTGAAGCAGCAATTGGCCGAGTTGGGAGGCGGGCGCCCGCCGCTTCTGTTTCCCGAACACCATCTGTCGCACGCTGCAAGCGCTTTCTTCCCCTCTCCCTTTCAAGAGGCGGCAATCATAACGATAGACGGAGTGGGGGAGTGGGCGACGACCACCATCTGCTCCGGCCGCGACAACTCGATCCGTATTCTCAAGGAACTGCATTTCCCGCATTCGCTCGGGCTGCTCTATTCGGCATTCACTTACTACTGCGGATTCAAGGTCAACAGCGGAGAGTATAAGCTCATGGGACTTGCGCCGTACGGCAACCCGCAGAGCGATCGCTCCCGCCAGTATCGCAAGAAAATCCTCGACGAACTGGTTGACCTGCGGGAAGACGGCTCCATTCTCTTGAATATGGATTACTTCAATTATGCGACCGGTCTCACCATGTGCCGCGACAGCCGATGGGAAGCCTTATTCGGTGTCCCCCGGCGTTCTCCGAGCCAGCAGCTTACGCAACCTCATATGGACCTCGCGCTGGCGGTCCAGCAGGTAACAGAGGAGATCGTGCTGCGACTTGCCGCCACCGCCCGACAACTCGTTGACTCCGATAACCTCGTCTTGGCCGGCGGAGTCGCGCTCAACTGCGTGGCGAACGGAAAACTGCTTGACCGCCAAACGTTCAAGAACCTCTGGATACAGCCTGCCGCGGGCGACGCCGGAGGCGCGGTGGGCGCGGCATTGGCGGCCTATCATATCTGGAAAAAACACGACCGCACTCCCACCGAAGATTCCGATGCGATGCAGGGGGCTTATCTCGGCCCCGAGTACGACGCGGCCGACATCATGCGGACCGCTCGAAAATATGACGCGCCATATCGCCATTCCCCCGATTTCCAAGACCTGTGCAACGATGTGGCGCGCCTCTTGACCGAGGGGAAAGTCGTCGGCTGGCTGCAGGGAAGAATGGAATACGGCCCGCGCGCGCTCGGGAACCGGAGCATCCTGGGCGACCCGCGGCATCCCGAGATGCAAAAGCGGCTCAATCTGAAAATCAAATATCGCGAAGGATTCCGTCCGTTCGCGCCGTCCGTCCTCGAGGAAGACTGCCGCGATTATTTCGAACTGGACTGCGCCTCTCCTTATATGCTCCTTGTGGCGCCGGTGAAAGCCGAGCATTGCAAGGCCGTCCCGGAGAATTATGCGGAGCTTCCGCTCTTCGAACGGCTCTATTATCTGCGTTCCGATATCCCGGCCGTCACCCACGTCGATTATTCCGCCCGAATTCAAACGGTGAGCCGGAAAACAAACGAAAGATACTGGCTCCTCATTAATTCCTTCAAGGAATTGACCGGCTGTTCCGTTCTCGTTAACACCAGCTTCAATGTGCGCGGCGAACCCATCGTTTGCACCCCCGAGGACGCTTACCGCTGCTTCATGCGGACCGACATGGATTATCTCGTCATGGAAAATTTCCTCTTCGACAAACAGGCCCAGCCGCCATGGAAAGAAAAAACGGATTGGCGCGACGAATTCGAATTGGATTGAAAATTTTGATGGCACCGAGGCGCAGGCGCTGGAACGCCGGCTGGGGTGGTGGAGTCCTTTGTACTTCCGCTTCTCCTTCTCTGATCTCCTGCACCATCAAGGCCGAAGGCTCTCTGTTAAAAGGAAGTCGTGGTAGGGCCGAATTCATTCGGCCTCTCTTCTGGCTCAAGCGGAAAGACTGTGTGAATAGGGCTCTTTTACTTGTGTTTGTCCGTGTAAGTCCTTGTTCGTCCGTGCTCGTCCGTGTTCTTCGTCTTTGCTCGTCCGCATCCCTCCGTCTAGCTTGCGTATTTAGTCCGTGTCCGTCCATATCCGTCCATGTCCGTCCACGTGCTTTTCCCATAACAGGCTCTCTCCACCCATGAAAATAGAAAGCACCCTCTCAAAAATCTTTCTCTTGTTTCTTTCCCTCTGCTTCGCTTTTGCGCTTCTCGAAGCAGCGTCGCGCATGTATCTCCACTTCGCGCCCGAGCCGGTTTTCCGCAAATACGGCTCCCTTAACCAGCTCTATTCCCGCTACGGAAAGAACAACCTCCAGCAGACATATTCTCCTCACAGATATCTCGGCTTCTATCCAACTCCGAATTTCCAGAAGGGATTGGACAAGCATAATTCTCTCGGATTTCGCGGCGATGAAATCGAGCTGAAGAAGAAGGATGGCGTTTTCAGAATTGCCTGCCTGGGAGGGTCCACTACGTACGGCATGACGGAGGACTACCGCGAAGCCTACCCGTATCAACTCGAACGATATCTGCATGAGAACGGCTACCCGCAGGTCGAGGTGATTAATGCCGGCGCAGGAATGTACACGTCATGGGAGACGCTGATCAATTTCCAGTTCCGGCTCCTGGAACTCGAGCCCGATCTGATCATCGTCTACCATGCCATCAACGACGTGTATCCCCGCATCGTCTGGCCGCCGTCCGCATATCGCGCCGATAATTCAGGCGCGCGAATCGTAAATGTCAGCCCGATGAAGATGCCTCCCATCTGGCATTACAGCACGTTCCTCAGGATGTTTGCCGTCCGCGCCGGCCTCGCGGAATCGCATGGCTCTCTCGATTGGAACCTGGTTGAGAGGCCGCCGAGCTTTTACGCCGGCTTGCACAGAATGCTGTACAGGCAGAACCGGTATCCGGCCGATATCTTCCTCAAAGTCCCCGCCTCAAAGATGCTCGAGGAGAATCGCCCGATCTACTTCGAGTCGAACCTGAAAAGCCTTATAGCAATAGCTCAGGCCAATGACGTGAAGGTCGTTTTCGTCACCTTCGCATATTCTCCCTTCTTTGATGATCCGGCCATTTCATGCAGAGAGAATCAGAAGGCCATCGAAGAACACAATGAGATCGTCAGGGGGTTTTCTGATCGCGCATACGTGCACGATTTCGCGAAGGCGATGTCAGTCAACAAGGAATATTATCAGGACGGCTACCACTTCACCCCCGCCGGCGAAATCAAACGCGCTCAATTGATCGGGGATTATCTGGCAGAAAATAACCTTCTCGACTAGCGTCAGCTCAGCCCCAGCATCGAGGCGGCGTTCCCGCCCAATATCGCCTCGACTTCGGCTTCGGTAAAAGTGATTCCTGCCGGAGCTTTTTTCGGAAGCTCACGCAATAAGGAAATCCACTCCTTTGTCGGCGCCACGATGCTGAATATCGGATTATCGGTTCCAAAGAGCACCTTCGATATACCGGCATAATCGATCAGATCGCGCAGCTCCCGGCAAAACAGCTCGTAATGCCCGAACGCATAAGCGTCCCACATCGCGAGATCGCCGTAAAGCGTCGGCTGGTGCGCCGCCAATGCGGCCCACGGCCGCCAGTTCATTTGACCCATATGGGCGGCAATCACCTTCAGATTCGGAAAATCCACCGCAAGATCGGCAAGAAGCATCGGGTCCGCATACTTGCAGCGAGACGGCGGCATCAGCGGGCCTGTGTGCGTCAGCAGAACTCCATTCTTTTCCTGCAGATATTCAAGAAGTGTGTATGAGGCGGCGCCGCCCGGATCGTACCCCGAATCCGGATGATACTTCAAGCCTCTCATCCCGAATTCCTCGAAGCACCGTTTCAGCATATCAAGCGCATTCGCGCGTCGCGGATCGATTCCCGCCAGCGCCAGCACGCGGTGCGGGTTCTCCTGCGCGATCTGCCCAATCACACGGTTCTGCATCTGCGCAAGCTCCTCCGTGAATACTTCGTTCGAGGCGTTGTCAACCGCGCAAATGCAGGTGAAATCGATCCCGGCTTCGTCCATCGATTTCAGCAGCTTTTCGCCGGTCGGGTCCGCATACGTCTCCGACGCTCTCCTCAGCAGCTCTTCCCTGCTGATATTTCTTTTCATGATTCTGGCTGACCTCAGCGGGTCGTCTATCAGCCGCTCGAGTATCTCCTCGGGCAACATCGGAATGAGATGGTAATGGACGTCAACAATCATAGCCGCCTCCTGTCATTATTTCGCGTATCGCCGTCGCAGTTCTTTCTTGTCAAACTTGCCGACACTGGTTTTGGGGATCTCGCTGATGAAGACCACTTGATCCGGCAGCCACCACTTCGCAACCTTATCCCGCAGAAAATCGAGAATATCCTTCTCGCTGAGTGTTCCCTGCGCCTCCTTCTTCGGGACGACCACCGCGAGAGGGCGCTCATCCCATTTCTCGTGCGGAACCCCGATCACACTCGCCTCGAGCACGCCCGGATGCGCCATGATCGTGTTCTCGAGATCGACTGAAGATATCCACTCGCCGCCGCTCTTGATGAGGTCCTTCGTTCGATCGACGATCTGAATGTACCCTTCTTCATCCAGACTCGCAATATCACCCGTGCGCAGCCAGCCGTCCCGCATTGTCTGCGCGCTCTTCTCCGGCTCACGATAGTATTCTCCCGCGATCCACGGGCCGCGCAAAACGATTTCGCCCGCCTCTTTCCCGTCCGGCTTCACTTCCACACCCTCATCGCTGATTATCTTCATTTCCAGGCCGGGCAGCAACGTGCCTTGCTTTGCGAGAACATCGTAAATCATGTCGCCGGGCCACGCATCCATGTGGCTCTTTAATTGCGAGAGCGTGACCACCGGAGAGGTCTCCGTCATGCCGTAGCCGTGCGTGAGCGTGATGCCGTACTTCTCGCGGAACCCTTTCACCAGCGCCCTCGGCAGAGCGGAACCACCGCAGACTACCTTTCGGAGAGACGAGAGATCGTGCTTCGCGCCGCCCTCGAGATGCTGGAATATGCCCCGCAGAAGCGTCGGGACTCCGCCGGTCACCGTCACCCGCTCGCGCTCGATCAACTCGCATAGGGAATGACCGTCGAGTTTCTCCCTCGGCAACACCTGCTTCGCTCCAAACCACGCGGCCGAGAACGGCAATCCCCACGCGTTCACGTGAAACATCGGAACAACCGGCATGATCACGTCTCGCTCGCCGAGCCCGAGCACGTCCGCAAGCCCAAGCGTCAGACTGTGCAGATAAATCGATCTGTGAGTGTAAACGACGCCCTTCGGGTCGCCTGTCGTCGCAGTCGTGTAACACATCGCGGCCGGCGCCCACTCGTCGATATCCTCCGGAAACGAGAAATCCGGTGAGGCCTGGCTCAGCAGTTCCTCGTATGAAAGCAGCGGAAGCGCGCTTTTCGGAAGCTTCTCGTCATCGGTCATCACCACGATATGTTTGACACCCGTTAATTTCTCGCGAATTCGCTCGAGCAGCGGAAGCAGATCGTCGTCAACGAAGATGATCCGATCGTCCGCATGCCCGATAACATACGCAAGCTGCTCATCGAACAACCGCAGGTTCAGCGTATTCAGTACCGCGCCATAGCAGGGAACAGCAAGGTACAGTTCAAGATGGCGGTGATGATTCCACGCAATCGTGCCGACCCGGTCGCCTCGCTTTACTCCCAGGCTCGACAGTACGTTCCCCAACTTTCCGACCCGGTCGTGAAAATCGGCGTAAGTATAGCGCATGAATCCCGACCGTGTTCTTGAACAGATCTCCTTGTTCGGAAACAATCGTTTCGGGCGGTGCAGCATGTCGCGCACCGTGAGCGAAAACCTCATCATGGAACCGTTCCTCCCGGGGGTGGCGTGGCCTCAGTTTCCCTGCTGATAAAACAAAATTCGTTCAACCGGTCATCCTCCAACTGCGCAATCTCGCGTAACCTGATCATTTGATACGCGCCGTTATAATATATTCGCGCCGTGCGATCGCGCGCCTCAACTTTTGCAAGAACTTCTTCCGCTCGGCGCCTGTCGATTCGCAGCATCGCGAGCGCCGCGTTTCCAAAAATGGAAGGACGCTCGTCCGTCAACGTAGAAATGAGAAAGTCCATGTGTGGCTCGATTGTGGCGGGGCTCGAATGGCCGATCCTCCCTATTGCCTGCAGAATGCCGGGAAGCAATTGTTCGTCATCACTGTACTGGAGCAGGACCGGCACAAAAGGCCGCACCTGCTCAAAAGCTCTCGCGCCGATCTCCCCAATGGCTTCGGGAACGCCAAGCGGATTATCACCCGATTCGGGATTCACTCGCCACATGAGGCGGCGGAGGAAGTTCTCGATTTTATCCGGACCTGAATCTGCCACAACCGGGCCGAGGCTCCATGATGCCCGCTGGGCGATAATTTCGTCGGGATCATTCAACAGCATCGAAAAGGTCCGGGTTAACTGCGCCTTCGAAAGACCGGCTTCCTCTACGGCGCCCCCAGACCCAAGAACGGAGCGAATTATTTCAATCGGAGTACTCATCGGGTATGCTTCGCCGCCAAACGGAACCCCTTCGAAAAACGTGGTTTATTATATTCGATGCGCCCGCAATTGCCAAGCTTCCCGATTGACTTTCCGCCCGGATTTCGGATACATTTAATCGAGTCGCGGCAACAGGAACAGCGGAATGGAGAGAAACGCAATGAGCGATAAACCGAACAGCGAGAAACTTTTTAAGGATACCCTTGGCGCCCCTATGAGCCTGGGGCGGCTGAGCGTCATGAAGGGGCTCGGCATCGATCCCAATTCCTTGATGACCAAGCCGTTTATTGCAGTTGCCAATTCCTTCACCGAAATCAATCCCGGCCACATTCATCTGCGCGAGATCGCGCAAGCCGTGAGGGAGGGCGTCATCGCTGCGGGCGGAATCCCATTCGAATTCAATGTGCCTGCCCCGTGCGACGCGGTCGCCGAAGGCAACGACGGCATGCGCCACATCCTTCCGCAGCGCGACCTGATCGCCGACAGCGTCGAGACCTTCGTCCGGTCACAGCTCTTTGACGGAGTGGTCCTCGTGAGCGGGTGCGACAAAATCAATCCAGGCATGCTCATGGCCGCTGCCCGCCTCGATTTGCCGGCTATCTTCGTGCCCGGCGGGCCGGCTATGATGAACATCCGGTTCGTCAAACCCGGCGGAAGCATCGATCATAAGGATCATGAAGATATCTTTTCGAAACTGCAGGCGGTCACCTGCGGAACCTGCGGCGCTTGCGAGATCATGGGGACCGCCAACACGTTTCAACTCCTGAGCGAGGCGCTCGGAATGGCTTTGAGCGGAGCCGCCGCCATCCCGGCAGTCGCCATGGAGAAACGAGTCAAGGCGCGCGCGTCCGGCGAGCGAATCGTGGAAATGGTGCGGGAAGGCCTCACGACGGGCCGCATTCTCACGCGAAAAGCGATCGAGAACGCCATCATGGTCGACCTCGCCATCGGCGGCTCGACCAACTCCACGCTTCATCTGCCCGCGCTCGCCGCCCAACTCGGAATCGAAATCGATATCGATCTGTTCAATAAATTCGCCACGAAAATTCCCACCCTGCTGAGAATCGCGCCGAATGGCCCGCACGGCGTCGTTGACCTGTACCGGGCGGGCGGAGTGGCCGCCGTCATGAAACGCCTGCGGGAAGACCTTCATCTTGATTGCGCCACAGTCGGCGGAAAAACAATCGGAGAGATCATTGACGAGGCTCAAGTCCTCGATGATACAGTGGTCTATTCGAAAGATGCGCCCGTACTTCCCGAAGGTGGAACGGTGGCGCTGAAGGGCAACCTCGCGCCGGACGGAGCGGTCATCAAGCAGTCGGCTGTCATCCCGTCAATGCGCACCTTCGAGGGAAAAGCGAGAGTATTCAACAGCGAAGAAGACGCCCTGCATGCATTGCAGAGCGGAGAGATTGGGCCGGGTACGGTCATCGTCATTCGGTACGAGGGCCCCAAGGGCGGGCCGGGCATGCCGGAGATGCTGAGCGTGACCGCAACAATCACGCTCATGCGCCTCGAGCGCGTCGCGCTGGTCACCGACGGCCGGTTCTCAGGCGCGACGGACGGCCCATGCGTCGGGCACGTCACCCCCGAGGCTTACCTCGGCGGGCCCCTCGCGCTGCTCGAGGACGGCGATCTGATAAAGATCGATATTCCTAACAGGTCTCTTTCAGTCGCGCTTTCACCTGAAGAGCTGGCTCAGCGCTCCTCCGCGTGGGTCCGCCACGAAAGGCCCGTCGCAAGCCATTACCTCAAGATGTATCGGAAACTGGTCGGGCCGGCCTCGAAGGGAGCTGTTCTTCAGGCATAACCGCAGAATGGGCTTTCCGCCATTTTGCTATTGATAAATCCGCGCCGCTGTGCGAAAATATTGGCTGTAATCAATCCCGATTTGGGGGACGCCTGATACGAAACAGATTCATGCCGGAAAAGGAGAGTTGCCGTGAAAGTAATAGGATTCAATGGAAGCCCGCGAAGAAAAGCCAATACCGCCACCCTCGTTGCCGCCGTGCTGAAGGGAGCGGCCGCCCGGGGAGTGGAAACCCGTATGGTGAACCTCAACGAGCTGAACATGAAAGGCTGTCAGGGATGCGGCGCCTGCAAAAAACATCCGGGAAAATGCTTCCAGAAAGACGACCTCTCGCCGCTGCTCGAGGAATTGAAAGAGGTTGACGCGATTGTGCTCGGGTCGCCCATCTATTGGTTCAGAGTGAGCGCCCAGCTCAAGATGCTCATAGACCGCTTCTACTGCTACATGGGAGAGGAAGTGGACGAGAAAACCGGCGAGATGTCCTCGTTCTTCACGTTTCCCGGCGGCAAAAAATTCGCCATAATCACCTCGCAGGGAGACGAGAACCCGGAGCTCTATCAGCAGACGCTCGATTGGCTCAATATCGTGGTAACGATCATGGGTTCCGCCTCGACGGAATTCATCACACACGTCGGATCGGAAAACGCCGTCGACTCGGCTCTGAAAAACGCCGAACTCATCGCGCGCGCCGAAGCCGCCGGAGCGGCACTGGTCTCCACCTGAGGCGATTCGAGACAAATTAGACTTGCCCTCTCAGCAATCCTTCCTAAATGGTGAAAGGAACCAATTCAGGAATGCCGGCTGACCTCTCATGGCCCGTTATGGCTGTTTGCGGGCTTATCTTCTTTATCGCCGCAATCGTTACCGGATTCTCCGGCTTCGGATTCGCCCTGATCTCCGTGCCGCTGCTGTTGCTGGTGCTCGACCTGAAATTCGCCGTTCCGTCCGTCCTGCTGGCCGGCTTCTTTTCAGTCGTCGTGCTCAGCGCGAACAAATTGAGGTTCTTCAGGGAGAAAACCATTCTCGTCGTGGCCGTAGCGATGGCGGTGGGAACGGTCTTCGGAACCTATATTCTCAAGTATTCCGGAACAGGCGCGCTCAGCTTTCTCGATACCTCATTATTGCGCAAAATATTGGGAGTCATCATAATCCTTTTCGCCCTGCACATCCTTCTTCGAGTTCGGCAGCACGAGGCGCCGCGCTTTCGCGGACCCATCGGCTTTGTGGCCGGCATCCTCTCCGGCATCCTCGGCGGCCTCTTCGGAACAAGCGGGCCGCCGCTGGTCGTCTACGTCCATCACTTCGCCGAAAACAAGAGCGCCTTCCGGTCGCAGCTACTCATCCTCTTTCTCCTCCACGATATCTTCCGCATCTACCTGTACGTCAAGAACTCGCTGATCGACCTGGACATCATCCGGTTCGATCTGATGTTGCTGCCGCCTCTGATCGTCGGCCTGATCATCGGTTCCCGAATGCATTTCCAGGTGAACGAGACCACCTTCAACCGCGCAATCGGACTGATGCTGTGCGTGTCGGGCTTGCTGCTCCTCGTCAGATGACGAATGGCCCCGGTAACGCCGCCGCGCGCGATAGATCAGGGTATTGATGAAATGCCGTATCCGTACAGAGCGCAAGGGCGAGAAAGGACCGGCCCACCCCCAGCCGCTCCTGGTTGATAGGGATGGGGATGACGGACGGCATCCGCGCAGAGGGCGCGCGCGTTGTATACTTCTTCTGGAAGATTAAGCACGAGAGATTTTTTTGATTTACGTCGCCTTGACACCGCCGCCGCCAAGCGACTATAATTGGGGTGGTTTCATAGCGGGGCGTAGCGCAGCCCGGTTAGCGCGCCTGCCTTGGGAGCAGGAGGCCGCCGGTTCAAATCCGGCCGCCCCGACTTTCCTTTTTCTCTTCGATCCGTTTCCCCTTGTCATTCTGAGCGAGCGCGAAGAATCTCTCTTTTTGACCACGGACCCCCACGAATTAGATGAATCCTTGGAACCGCCGATTCACGCCGATTCACGCCGATGGCACACCCGGCTGAACGCAGTGAAGTCACGCGTTTGGCGTGATCATTCCTGCATGCTTTGGGCGGGAATCCAGAACACGCGGCCCCAGCCATGCCATTTCGAGTTTACCTCTCCCGTAGCGCAGGCATCTTGCCTGCATCTTTTTCAACCTGAAACTTTAGACCTTGAACTTGGAACTGTCTTTAGATAGTGGCACGGGCGTCTCGCCTGTGTTCTTTTAACTTCCCGCGCCTCGCGGGATCATCCTGAGCCTTGCTTCTCAGTCACGCTTTAGCGTGATCGAAGGCTCTCTCTTTTATCTTCCAATTCAAACTCCAGCTTTTCGCAACACTGAGTCTTCGAAGCCACGCGCCGCGCGTAGAAAACCCTGCGCGGCATTTTCCTCTCCCTCGGGAGAGGATTAAAGTGAGGGGGAAATGGGGGCGAAGTCACGCCCGAGGCGTGATGGGAATGTGGCTAACTCGAAGAATTATCCAAGCGTGTTGAGCAGGTGTGGAAAGCGCGGAGCGGTTTTCTATCGCTGTCCATCACGCGTCATTTCCATAATCGTAGTGTCTTATATTTTGTAAAATGTGCAGGCCTGACCGCATACTGAAACGTTTGTCTCTTGACTTCAGTTAACATGCATGTTAACCTGATGATATGAGAACAGTAATGTTCTACAAAACTCGCGAAGGAAAATGTCCCATCGAGAAGTTTTTGGATTCCTTGCCAGCCAAGGCTGCCAGAAAGGTGACGTGGGTTCTTAAGCTTCTGGAGGATATGGAAAGGGTTCCATCGATATATTTCAAGAAGTTGCTCACAACTGAAGAAATATGGGAGTGCCGAATAACATTTGGCTCGAACACATATAGAATTCTCTGCTTTTTTGCTGACGATGCCACTGTTGTTTTGACTCATGGATTCATGAAGAAGAGTCGGGCGACCCCGATGTCTGAAATAAGGAAGGCCGAAATCATGAGGCGGGACTTCCTCGAAAGGAGAAAGAAATGAGCGATCTCAATAAATACGTCAAGAAAAGAAAAAAGAAAGAGAAAGAATTTGCCCAAGGCTATGAAGAGGGATACGAACAATTCAAAATAGGCGTGATCCTTCGCGAAGCTCGCCTCTCGGCGGGCTTGACCCAGGAGGAACTGGCTCGCAGGATTGGGACCAAGAAAACCGCAATTTCCCGGATTGAAAACCATGCGGAAGATGTGAAGCTGTCCACGCTGAAAAAGACAGCCTCGGCATTAGGAAAGAAGCTCGAAGTGAAAATTGCATAGGAATTTGAGCAATCTTTTTCCTAACATCAATTTTTGTTCTGGAATCTTCAAGAAAATGCGTGTGGCTCTTGGAGGCAAAATGGTAGTTGTCCGGAAACCTTCTATCCGCAGACAAGCGCCGGTACACACCTATTGCTGAGGCTCCCGAAGTCCCGCGTCCTCGCGGGATCATCCTGAGCCTTGCTTCTCAGTCACGCTTCAGCGTGATCGAAGGATCTCTCTTCATTTCCTCTCCCATCGGGAGAGGATAAAGGTGAGGGGGAAATGGGGGCGAAGTCAGCCCCGAGGACCCTCTTGCTCCCCCAACCTGATGCCGAAGCCTAAACCCCGCTTCTCGCGTCTGCGCAGTCAGCGGATAACCAAACCTTTTATCCTCTCTTTCCCCGTTGACTTACACTCCCCTTTTTGGTTTAATAGTAAGCCATCGGGGAAAAGGCAACCACTTTCATCAATAACCATGGCAAACTCATCGACTAATGTACTTCTCACTTTTACGGGATTTCATGACCCTTATTTTGAGGGGCTTGTACAGAAGGAAGAGCAGGCGGGGCCCATCCTTGCGCTTCTTTCAGTACGCTCTTTTGATGAAATTTATCTCTTTGAAACGCCGAATACACAAAAAGTTACACAAGTTACCAAAGAAGCTATTTTGGGTCTTTACCCGAAATCTCAAGTCGAGATTCTTGCTGTTGCTTTAGATGACCCGACTGATTATAAAACAATTCTAAAGGGATTAAGAAATCACATCCAACCGCTCTTGGAAAGGCATGAAGGGGCCAAGTTTCACATCGCAGTGACATCGGGAACTCCTCAGATGCACGCCAGTTGGCTATTGTTGGCCGCTGCCGGGGAAATCCCTGCGCATATTCTATATACTCGACCACCGCATTTTGTCACTAAAGACAAGCCTTTGGTTAGCGAAATCGATTTGGCGGCTCGGGAATTTCCAACAGTAAAATTTCTGCCTCAGCAAAACGCAACTTCAGGAAGTGAACTGGATGTTGAAGCCGTCATCGCTCAGTTAAATATAGTGGGAGATCATCCCTCAATACGTCGCGCGCTTGAAATTGCGGCCACTTCGGCCCCGTCTCAGGCGCCTTTTTTGATTTTGGGCGAAACCGGAACCGGGAAAGAATTGATAGCTCGTTTAATTCATCGCTTAAGCGGCCGGTCGAATCAAGAATTTGTAGCCGTCAATTGTGCTGCCATCCCGGAAAATCTAGTCGAAAGTATTCTCTTTGGCCATAAGAAGGGAGCATTCACAGGGGCGATATCCAATCAAATCGGAAAATTCGATAGTGCAGATGACGGAACTCTCTTCCTAGACGAAATCGGTGATCTGCCTCTTTCTGTCCAGGCCAAGCTTCTTCGTGTCCTGCAGGATGGAATGGTGGAACCATTAGGAAGAACAACGGCGCATAAAGTTGATGTTCGAATAATCGCAGCGACGAATTGCAATCTTCGAAAGCTCATAAAAGACAGCAAATTTCGTGAAGATCTCTTTTATCGTCTCTGTGTCGTTGAAATCAAGTTGCCACCCTTGCGGGAGCGGCGCAGCGACATACCTAAGCTTGCTCTAAACATGCTCGACAAATTAAATCGCTCAATCCGAAGAAATAAGAGATTCTCACCCGATGCGCTCGTTCGATTACAATCTCACAATTGGCCAGGTAACGTTCGTGATCTGGAAAACGTAATTGAGCGATCGATGCTTTTGTGCCCACGGGATGTGCTGAGGGCTGATGATCTGATAATCACCGACCCTATAACCTCAACTGATCCGTTAACTGCTCTTCCGGAACCGCATGAAGGGTTTTCGCTGGATGGTTTTTTGACAAGCGCCCGAAGGCAGCTTATACTGAAAGCTCTCGAAACGACCAACGGAAATCAGAGTAAAGCTTCCCGATTATTGGGAATAACCCCCCAGGCTGTGCACAAGTTTTTGCAGCAAGAGAAGCTTTGAGCTTCAACTTGAGTTGTACTTGTCTTCAACCTGGGTTAAAATAAACGACTGTGATTAAAGAAGGAGGCTTTCGATGTAACGCTTTGCGCAAAAAAAGCTTACATAGCCTGATTAAAGAATGGCACATTCGTTGCTCTACCTTCATTAGCAAAGATAGGTACTGGAAGGCAATCGGGAAGGAGCAATGAATGTCTATGTTCGTGGTGACTTCGGTAGTTGACGGCGACACATTTGATGTTTCTCCTCAATGGCGGTGGAATGGATCACAGGGCAATCGAGTTAGACCGACAGGTTATGATGCTCCAGAACTCCATGCCCCAGGCGGTCAGGCTGCCAAAGAAAAACTCGCAAGGTTGATTTTGGGAAAGCAGGTGGACCTGCGGGCAGCCTGCAGGATTGACCATGGCCGAATCGTCTGTGATGTCTATTTTCAGGGAAGGAACCTGGCCGATTATTTTTCCTGAATTTCAGTGGCAAAAGGAGTTTTGGTGAAGGATTTTTCGACTGAGGCGGACGCCAGAATTGTTATCGATGGCCTGCTGCGTCAGGCAGGATGGGACCCTGCTGACAAATCACAGGTACGAGCAGAAGTCCCAATCCGTAATCTACCTGAAACGGTGGCGGAAACTCCGGGAAATTTCGCACGAAACCAACCTCAAATAATGCCTGATAATGATGGTCCCGGTCGAGCGGACTATGTCCTGATGGACCAGCGCGGGCGTCCTCTCGCTGTTGTCGAGGCCAAGCGGTCGGCGGTAGAACCGTACACAGCCAAGAAAAAAACTCTGCCATACGCCAAGAGCATCAACGCACCTTTCATATTTCTCACCAATGGCGACTTGATCTATTTCTGGGATTACACAAATGATGACGCCCGGATCGTGAACTCCTTTTTTTCACGACGCGATCTCGAGCGGCTGGTTGAGATGCGCGAAACGCAAAAACCGCTGGCCACGGTCGAAATACCCGAATACTACCTTCGGCAGGGTGAACAGCGCAAGGTGCGGCCATATCAGCAAGAAGCGATGAAAGCGCTCGATCACGCTGTAGAACTGGGAAAGCACCGCTTTCTGATAGAGCTCCCCACCGGCACCGGCAAAACCGACCTTATTTGCCTCTACCTGAAGAGGCTTATTGAAGCTGGTCGCGCGGAAAGGGTTCTCTTTCTGGTGGATCGCGAGCAATTGGCCAAACAGGCTCTGGAGGCCATTCAGGATATATTGAACCAGTACGGCAGTTATTGGCTGCGCCCGGGTGTGATTCGGGAAGAAAAACAGATAACTGTATGTCTCCTGCAAACCATGATCAGCCGGTACACCGAATTCACAAGCGGTTACTTTGACGTTGTTATCGCCGACGAATGTCATCGGTCGATTTATGGTTCCTGGCAGACGGCCCTGACTCATTTTGATGCCCTGCATATCGGTTTAACTGCCACTCCTTCTGCATACATCGAACGGAATACGTTTCAGTTCTATCAATGTAAGGACAATCAGCCAGATTTTTCATTTCCCATTCAGGAAGCGCTTGAGAAGGAATATCTCGTTCCTTATAAATTTGCCACCGGCATAACGCTCATTCTTGCCGAAGGTGCTGAAGTGGATGACGAGTACTACGACCCTGCCGAATTCGAGCGGAAATGGACGAATGAAGATAGCAACCGGAAGATGATGCAGGAGTTCGACCGTCTCGCGTGGGAAAACTATAAGGACCTGGCGCCGGGTCAGGAGACTGGTCCCGGTAAAGCCATTGTCTTCGCGTTGACGAAACATCACGCGGCGCGCCTCGCCTATTACCTGAATGAACTCCATCCGGAGCATAAGGGACAATATGCTGAAGTCATAACAAGTGACGTCCCCAATGCCGACGACCTGATCCGTAAATTCAAAAGAGAGCCTTATCCACAAATAGCGGTCAGCGTAGGCATGCTGGATACCGGCTTCGATTGCCGGGAGGTCCTGCATCTTGTCCTCTGCCGGCGTGTCCGCAGCCCGATCCTCTATCAACAGATGCGCGGACGCGGAACACGAACTGCGCCTCATATCGGAAAACAGAAATTCGTCATTTACGATTTCTTCCGTAATCATGAATATTTCAATGACAGCGATGCCGACATATTCAGTGGAGCGGGCGGAGGTTATCGAACGAGTGGAGAACGGAAACCGCCTAGACCATTCAATAACCTTGTCGAATTGGGTCTGATGGACGAATGGCTGCACGCTGTCAAATATGTCGAGGTTGGCCCAAATGGCGAACGAATTGACAAAAATGATTACATTACCAATTGGGAGAAGACTGTCCGTTCCGCCGCCAAAGACGATCCAATCCTCAAGAAGGTGCGCTCCGGCAAGCAGCTTTCCGAAAATGAAGAGCAGACGCTGGCTGAAAACCTGAATAAGCCTGACATGTATTTCAATGAAGATAATCTGCGACGCGCGTATCGCAAACCGGGCGGTAATCTCCTCGACTTCATCCGAGCCGCATTGGGAAAAGCAAAAATCAAAAGCAGAGAACAGGAACTCACTGAAGATTTTCAGGCCTGGCTTGTGTCGAAGTCCTTGAGCCCACAGCAGGCGCAATATCTGTCGCTTCTGAAGAATCGCGGGATTGCGAGAGGGACTATTCAGGTGGATGACCTGTTTCAGCCGCCGCTATCTATTCTGAATGCGGCCCAACTCGGTGTCGAGCTGTTCGGCGAGCGCGGCCTGAAAGAAATTATAAATGAAATGAATGAAGCCGTCTTTCCGAAAAGAATCGCATAAGGAGTATGAATGAATCAGGATTTGCGCAGGAAGCTTGATCGCATCACGGACATTCTCTGGGCCGGTGGCGTGACAAACCCTGTAACCTACATAGAACAGATCTCATATCTCATCTACCTGAAACTGCTCGATGAAGAAGAATCGAGCAGGGAGCTCAAGATTCGGCTTACGGGAAATGAGAAGAACGGCAACAACACCCTGCTTTTCCCGAAACAGGCTGAGCGATATCGATGGATAAAATGGCGCTTCAAGAGCGGGCCTGACCTGCGAGATTTTGTTCGAGATGAGGTTTTTCCGTATATGGCCTCTTTGGTAAAAGAGGAACCACAAATCGCCGAATATTTTCGAGACGCGGTTCTTGAAATAACTGATCCAAACGTGCTGAAGCAGGTTGTAGATGAAATCGATTCGATCCAGTTCGCCAAATTAGGCGCCGACATCAAAGGCGACATCTTTGAATATCTCCTAACGCATCTTGGCCAGTCCGCGCTCAATGGCCAATTCCGCACTCCACGGCAGATACGCGCAATGATGGTTGAACTCCTGGACCCCGATCTTGGAGATACCATTTATGACCCTGCTTGTGGAACTGGCGGTTTCTTGATCGATTCGGTGGAATATATTTTGGCTAAATATTCAGCCGAGCCACAGGAAGTTCCTATATACGGTGAGGAGTGGCTAGAAAAGCGCGAGCAGGAGCTTGATGAAGCGAAGAAAGAAATACCTGCTTTGCAGACCTATCGCAAAGGGCGCGGTGAAAAGATTCTGGATTGGGGGCTCCTGGAACAGTCGATCTATGGCATGGATGTCTCCCGACAAATGATGCGAATCGCAGTGATGAATCTGGTACTGCACGGAATCCGCAAGGCAAATGTCAAACGCGCTAATAGCCTCTCTGATATGGGTGGGCTGAGCGAAGATGATCTCAATCGCCGTTACAAAATCATTCTCTCAAATCCTCCATTTGCCGGGACACTTCCCAAGGAATCCATACGAAAAGACCTTCCGACCAATTCAAAAAAGAGCGAGCTCCTCTTTCTGGGGATAATGATGGAAGCTCTTGCTCCCGGCGGGCAATGCGCAGTTGTGGTGCCCGAAGGACTGCTATTCGGTTCCACATCTGCTCACGTGGAACTGCGGCGAAAGCTGGTCGAAGATTATGATCTGCTTGCCGTGATATCACTGCCCGCGGGTGTATTCAAACCCTATGCCGGCGTGAAAACCGGAGTTCTTGTCTTCAGAAGACCTTCGATGAATACAAAGAAGAATAAGAAGACAAAAGAAAAAGAGAAAGTCTGGTTTTATGAAGTTCACGCGGATGGGTACGATCCGGACAAGATTCAAGGTGGCGGTCGTCCAGAGACTCCGGAAAGAAACGATATCCCCGATCTGCTTACTCAATGGAGAAACTACAAGAAGTCAGGTTTTAAAGAACCGCCAGGCGTTGAAGCGGGAACGATGTTGCCGTCTGAAAGCGTCGAACCCTCGTGTTGGTGGACAACTATCAGAACCGTCGTTGCCAACGATTATAATCTCGCCGCGGGACGTTACAAACCGCAGATTGCGGAGAAGGCTCCGGACGAGGACCCAAAGGAATTGATTAAAGATACTTTAGCTC
The DNA here is from genome assembly GCA_003598085.1 of Candidatus Abyssobacteria bacterium SURF_5. Classification (NCBI taxonomy): domain Bacteria; kingdom Pseudomonadati; phylum Candidatus Hydrogenedentota; class Candidatus Abyssobacteria; species Candidatus Abyssobacteria bacterium SURF_5. The sequence goes on along the minus strand of QZKU01000041.1, from coordinate 6,422 downwards.
TTGAGCGTGAGATTGCCCATGGCCTAGAGAAGCTCCTTCGTGAACTGGATAAAGTCGAATGAAATGGAATACTGTCAAGCTTGGGGATCTCTCCCTAGTCGGCCCGCAATACGGCGCCAATGCAAGAGCCATTTCCGCCTCAGGCAAGCGACCAAGGTACATTCGTATTACCGATATTGATTCGAAGGGAAGCCTCTTACCTAATGACAGTGTTGAGGCAGACATACTAGACGAATCTCAATTCCTCTTAAAAGACGGCGACCTGCTATTAGCCAGAAGTGGCAATACCGTTGGCAAATCGTACCGCTACACGTCAAAAGATGGCCCATGTATTTTCGCAGGTTACCTTATTCGGTTTAGAATCAATCCAAATTTAGCCGATTCAAGGTTCCTTTTCTATTTTACACAATCTTCCATTTATCAGTCCTGGGTCGTGAGCAAGCGTCGTGTCGCTGGACAGCCGAACATAAATGGAAAAGAATACTCGAGTCTTCCAATCCCGCTTCCACCCCTCTCAGAACAACGGCTTATCGTCGAAATACTCGACCAGGCGGACGCGTTGCGGAAGAAGCGTTCTGAGGCCGACGCCAAATCCATCCGAATTCTTCCCGCCCTCTTTTATAAGATGTTTGGCGATCCGGCAACAAATCCGAAAGGTTGGCCATTCAAACCCTTGGGTGAACTATCAATTGGTCATCCCCAGTATGGGGCCAATGCAAAGGCAATTAATTATGAAGAAGGCACCCCTCGCTATGTAAGAATAACTGATATTACTGATGACGGATTTCTGAGCGATGTCGATATTAAGACCCTAGATTCAGAGGATTGGGAACCTTATCGGTTGGAGGATGGCGATCTGCTTTTTGCCAGAAGTGGAGCAACCGTTGGCAAGTCATATCTTTATCATCCTGACGATGGTCCCTGTGCCTTCGCAGGCTACCTTATCAGATTTAAGCTTAACAAGTCCTTAATTCAACCTTGGGTCGTCTTTGCTCTTGCCCATACCCCATATTTCAGGTCCTGGGTAGCCGCAAGGCGGCGGACTGCCGCTCAACCGAACATCAATGGACAAGAATATGCATCTCTCAAATTGCCGCAACCTGATCCTAAGACTCAAAACAGATTTGTAGGTGCATTACAAGTTCTTCACAGCTCTTATTTCAAGAGAAAAAGAGCACGGAGAGAATTGGAAAACCTCTTTTCAGTTATGCTCAATAGTGCATTCAGGGGCGATTTAACAGCAAGTTGGCGCGAGTCCCATATAGAGGAACTACTTACCGAGATGAATGTACAGGCCAAGGAACTTGGTTGGGAAGAGAACCTATGAAGTTCTGTTACTTCGATGAAAGTGGCATGGGAGAAGAACCATACCTTGTTATGGCAGGGATCATTGTTGATGCGCATAGGATGCACGTAACGAAGGCAGAATGGGCCGACTTTTTGGCATATCTTTCTGGAGCAATCGGCAGGCGTGTGGAAGAATTTCATTCTCGTGACTTCTATCGTGGTAACGGGATCTGGCATGGAACAAACGGGGCACAGCGCGCAAAGGTAATCGAAACCATCCTTAAGTGGGTACAAGGACGCAAACATAAATGTCTGTTCAGCGGATTAGATAAAAAGAAATTCGATAAGATTCTCCCTAAAGACAATCGCCTCAAGCAGTGCAAATCGTTTTGGTGCGCTACTGCAATGCACTGTATACTTCAGCTTCAAAAACAACATCAGAAAGAATCTAAAAACAAAGGGCACAGCATCCTGATATTTGATCGGGAAGTAAAGGAAGAGAAAGATCTTGGTTTGCTTATTAACAATCCTCCGAGCTGGACAGAGACATACTATTCTCGCGACAAGAATCAAGAACCCTTGGATCAAATCGTTGATGTGCCATATTTCGCTGACTCAAAGCATATTCTTTTAGCTCAGGTCGCGGATTTGTTCGCCTACATACTGAGGACATCTGCCGAAATTGAGGACGGTCTTTCCGAAGAAAGATATAAAGGTGAGGGGAATAGGATGAAAATCTGGTCCAAAACTATATCAAAATTAGCATTACCTCGGTCCGGCCGCTATCCGGGAAAGGGAAGAACAAGAACTGAAGCTTGCCAACTATTTTGGGATTTAGCGCCACGATTCATAAGGGAGCTAAGATAGGAATATAGCTATGCTGACGCAGATTACAATCGGGAACTTTAAAGCTTTCGCTGAATCGCAGAATATTCCCCTTTGCCCCTTGACTCTAATTTACGGAGCGAACAGTTCCGGAAAGTCAAGTATTCTCCATAGCTTACTTCTCGCCCGACATGCAATCGAGACAGGCGAGCTTGATGTTCATCGAACGACTCTTGGAGGCGAGTCTGTCGACCTTGGAGGCTTCCGACAGTACATAAACCAAAGAAATGTCTCAAATAGAATGGAGTGGTCTCTTGATCTTGATGTTGCTTCTTTAACAGGCAGGATGGCCGAGCTTTTTGCTCCCGTTCAACTTTTGACAATTTCAGTCACTATAGGTATTGCTCTTGATGATGAAGGCAGAATACTTTCCGGTGCGCTGCCGAAAATGCATTCGTACGAGGTCTTGGGCGATAGCAAGAGCGTTTTGAGAATGAGCAGACGCCCAAGTGGAACATTTCGGCTTGACAGACTGGACCATAAACATCCTCTGTTCCGAGAAATAATAAGTGCTATTGTTGCGACCTCGACGACTACGGATTCACTTGCACCTTCCGATTATGAGGGAATGGATAACGCCGTTGCCGAAATAGTTCCCGCTATAGCCATTTCGATGGGCAGATTTCTTCCCGAAGGGATTGTGAAGGAGGAGGTCCAGAATTCCCAATCTCAGTTATCTTTCTTCCCTATAAGCAAAGGTTCCCGTAAGGAAGATTTAGCGGCGGCACTTTATTTTTTCATTCCTCGTGTAGTGGATGAGTTGTTAAAGGGATTGAGTCAAACAATCACAGAACGACTATCGCGATTTCAATATCTGGGGCCATTACGGTCATATCCGCCAAGGCATTTGGCATTTCTGCAAGATCATAATTCCAACTGGTTAGCTGGCGGTGGATATGCCTGGGAAGTTTTGAAAAGGGACCAGAAAGTTCGCGAAGAAGTGAATACCTGGCTCGGCTCAAGCGACCGGCTGCAAACCCCTTACACACTTCGAGTCATAAAATACGCTCATTTGAAAGAAGCTCTTGCGTTAATATTCCTTTCATTTGAAGAATATTATTCCGAGATATATGACAATTCGTTTATTGCTCGGGTATATAAGGACGGAAAATCGACTGACGAAGAAGACGAAGTAACCCTCCTGAAGCTCGTTTCCCCCGAGAAACTTTACGAAATTGCAACTAGGGGAATTAGTGAAGAAGGCCTATTTGAGAAGCTTGAAGAGTTGGTCATGGTAGATAAGAAAACGAATACTATGGTATCTCACCGGGACGTCGGAATCGGCATCAGTCAGGTTATTCCCGTTCTAGTCAGCGCGTATGCGTCAAAAAATAAATTCATTGCCATAGAACAACCGGAAATCCACCTTCACCCTGCTCTTCAAGCTGATCTTGGTGATGTCTTTATTCAATCTGCTCTTGGCGAAAATCAAAATCATTTTCTTATTGAAACTCACAGCGAACACCTTCTCTTGCGGATATTGAGGCGAATCAGGGAGACTGCGGAGGGCACTTTACCAAAAGATGTGGTTCCCATTAAGCCGGAGCATGTCTCTGTCCTGTACGTCGATTCCGGAAAGAAAGGAGCCGAGGTCATTCATATTCCCGTAAATGAAGAAGGCGAATTTGACAGACCTTGGCCTAAAGGATTTTTCGCAGAACGGGCTAAGGAGCTTTTCTAGATATGATATTTGAGTACGCAGTTGAACCAGCACTCCTTAATGCCTGGAAAGATCGTAACACTGCCAGCTATATCAAAGAACAATTTGGTCTGGGAAAAAATCGACTTGTTTCCAGATTTCCACGGCACTGGAAAAAGATGGCATATTCCTCCTGTACCGCCGGTGATGATATGGAGCAGAAGCGGGTAGAAGAATTAATTACTCGGCTCTCGGAGCATATGGTCATAAGGAAAGAATATGGTTGGAGATTAGGAGCGTCTTGGCGAGAGAATGCCGAAAATGAGCATCAAAGGGTCCCATTTCATGCCATTCTTGCCCAAGATAACCCAACCGCTAATCCTGCAGTTCTGGTGAATGATGACATCATCGATGCGACTCCACTTTGGAGAACTCAATCTGGAGGAATCGTCCGCCGAAAAGCGGCCGATATGGCAGGTGCTGTTCGTTCTATGCTTTGCTGCTGCAATACCGCTATATTTATCGACCCACATTTTATGCCCGACAACATAAGATATCGAACATCATTGCAGGCCTTTTTGTTTGAGCTCACCGCGCTACGGCCGAAGTCATTACCGACAAGAGTGGAGGTTCACACTAACGCTGAAAAATGCGAAATAGGCTTTTTTTGTGACACCTGTAATGAGAAACTTCCACAGATAATTCCGGCAGGTTTAAAAGTTGCCTTTATTCGGTGGAAAAGAAGACCAGACGGCCAAAAACTTCATAACAGATATATCTTAACAGACTTAGGCGGTGTAAAATTCCAGCACGGTTTGGACGAAGGCGATGATGGCGAAACGGATGACATTGATCTGCTCAATCGGGAGCAATATGAACTACGTTGGAACCAATACGCAGGTGATAAACCTGCCTTTGATCTCGAAAAAAGCCCCTTCGAGATAATAGGTCAATGGGTCCCGCCTAACTAGAGATATCGGGAGATGATCTTTAATAGAACTGGCCGCGCACCAAGTCGCCATCAAGCTTCAGCATTCGACTAAACTGCTACTTTGATGAAGGCAGTAGTTCATGAAAAGCGATATGGAGCTAGTTCTTAAGATTCTTCAGCAGCTCGAAGAAAGGAAGGAGTTCTCTGTCATTGAGCAAATGCAGGTTACTTCATATGATGACAGTGTTGTGGCTTACCATCTCTGCCGTATGTATAAGCTGGACTGATTGATGCTGAACCTCTTCTCTCTTCATCGTCAAAGCATCGAGCGATTTGTGTTTATCCATTTGGACTAACATCGAAGGGCCATGAATTTCTTGACCCGATGTGCGATGATACGGTGGTCAGAAAAGTCCGCCAGAAGCTTGGAAACACGCTCAGCCAGGTCCCATTTGTTCTCATTCAGGAATTGGCATTGGCGATAGGTCGATCTCAACTTGGACTCTAAGCTCTTTTTGTTTTGTACAGATCGGGAATCATCCAATGATGGATATAATGCCTGAGGCAGAGGTAAGCCTTCGTCTGGCGTTCTGGCTGATCAAAAAACGGCTAGTCCGGCAAAAAATAGACGTTGCTATTGACGGCGCACAGGTCTATACAAACAAAACGGTGCACTTCAACCTTCCTGCTTTTTTGAAAGATGCTGGCTGGACGACTGAGCAACCAGCCAAATGGCAGGGAGTTTATCGAACTCCGGATACACCGGTTATTATCAATGTTCATTCACGTCCGGGTCAAGGAGATCTTGTTGCTAATTTAATTTCCGGAAAGAACTTGCGGGTTGAGTGCAAGAAAGGGCCATTATCCAGAAAATCCAGTTCACCGGAATACCGGCTGATTCGTGAGGCTCTTGGACAACTTCTAACTATGAAAGAAGTGGGCGAAAAAGATATTCTTGCGGTAGCTGTCCCTCATAGTCAGAAATTCGCGGAACTCGCATCACGGTGGCGGGAAGCACCGCTGCTAAAGCAATTCAGAATCCGCATCCTAACCGTAGACGGCACTGGTAATGTTGAAGGCTTTGCTCTGACATGAACCGGCAAAGCATTTTATTCTGCACATCCTGCAAACGCCGCTTTGGAGAAGATAGGACATCATGAATGATTCCTTGCATGTAGTGAATTCGAGTCGAATCTTTACACTTGATTTCTATAACGCAATGCGTTATCTGAACGAGGAAGAGGGAGGAACTTGGGAGCACCGTTAACTAAACTGTTTTTCCAATCCGCGCTGATCCGCGCGATCCCTCGTGGAATTGCTATCTGCTTCTGCCTCCTGCCTTCATTCCGGTTCCTCGCCTGTAGACTGTGGTCTGCTTTTCTAATTCGTGAAAATCCGTGAAAATCCGTGGTTCCCATCATCTTCCGTCTTTAATGACATCTTTTTAACAACTATGTCGTTGACCGGAACTCGCCAGTATGGTTCAATGACATTGTCGACACCAGAAAGTTTCGCCGGTCTGGATAAGGCTGGCGGCCTGGCTGGTCGGCAAACGAACGAGGCCACGTTCTACGAACCAACAAAGGAGCTGTAGCAAAAAAACGATCGACGCGGAACCTCGCGACCGGTCACGGGGAAGTCCAATCCGAAATGTACGCGACAGAATATCACCCGGAACCG
>QZKU01000040.1 GCA_003598085.1 Candidatus Abyssobacteria bacterium SURF_5 | reverse complement strand
ATCTCCAAAACCACAAAGGAAACCCAACAGAGCCAATAAGAAGGAGCAGTCAGCAAAAATCCGCCCCCAAGGGCCGATTTAGATGCGTAAGCCCTAGCCATGCCCGCGGCCATCGCCATCTGCCGGATCAACATACTGAGCGCCATGATCGCGGCATCCGACTCGTCCAACTGGAATATCCTCCCCACCTCGCCGATAAAAGCATGCAACCGCTGTTCCCTTGGGAGCGTCCCTGCGTGACATAATGCCATTGATCCGTTCTCCTTACAGAACTTGTTTATTTTTAGTCCGGGAGCGCTAGGAGCAACAGTTATGCCAAACCAGTTTGATTGATGCAAGTCAAGCTTTGATAAATGGTTAATGGTTCTTGAAAATGTGTCCCCGCAGACTCGTGCCCGTACATTTAGGGACACCGCCGATCTCTCGGGTCCTGCGAACCTGGCGAGATGAAAGCGGAATCCAGGGAAAGCTCCAAGTAGATTGTCCGGAAGACGCACGTTTTAATTGTCAACTCATTGGGGATACATGACATAATAGGAATCATACTGCAAAAATGTTGCCGGTGAAAGGCACATTCGGAACGGGAATCCATAAAAGAGTATCATGCAAGGACGAAGACAGATTCTTCTCTTGCTGTCGATCATGCTGATCGTCGTGCTCGGCGTCAGTGGAATCATCCTGTTGTCTCTATATCGGGCGGCGTTTGAGCAGCAGCGCGAGCGCCTGATTGAAATTGCAAAGACGCGCGCCCGCATGATTGAGGCGGTGGCGCGATTCGACGCGAGATACAGCGTTTTTGATATTCCGGGGGACGCTGCTGCCGCTACTCTCGATCAAATTCGAGAAGCTCATAAAAATTTTGAAGGCATTGGCAAGACGGGCGAATTCCGCTTGGGCATGCGCGAGGGCGACCAAATCATTTTTCTGCTGCCTCCTCGCTTTCCCGTTCCCGAATATTCGGCCACGGTTCCTGTCTCGTCCGAGATAGCCGAACCGATGCGCAGGGCGATATCCGGAGAATCGGGGACAATGGTCGCCTGTGGGTTTCGAAGGCAGAGGATCTTGGCGGCGTACGAGCCGGTGGCGGAACTGAACTGGGGAATCATCGCAAAAGTGGACCTTGCGGAGATCAGAGCGCCGTTCGTACGGGCGGGATTGCTTGCCGGCATTGCCGGTCTTGCCCTTATCGTAGCCGGCAGCGTCCTGTTTCTCCGCATCGGCAACCCGATCATCCGCCGCTTGGAGGAGAACGAAGAGAAGTACCGAAGCATGTTCGAATCAGCAGCCGATATTCTCATTCTCATCGATAAAAGAGGAACGATAATCGATTGCAATCCGGCGGGATGCTCGGGCTACGGGTTTCCCAGGGAGGAATTTCTCGGTCGAAACGTGAGAGAGGTGATCCACCCCGATCAGCATGTTTTTCTGGATTCCGCTTATGAAGCTGTGGCAGAGGGACGAACAATTCGTCGAGATTCCGTTCATGTGAGGCGTGATTTCTCAACATTTCCGGTCGAGGCACAATTATCCCCGATTGTGCATAGAGGCCGGGAAGCGATCCTCATGGCTGTGCGCGATATCTCCGCGCGGAAAGAAGCGGAACGGGCGCTGCGCGAGAGCGAGCGGCGTTTCCGCGAGCTTGCGGAGACGATTGAAGAAGTCTTTTGGGTGAGCGTCCCTGAATGGAACGAAGTTATCTACATCAGCCCGGCATATGAAAAGATTTGGGGACGATCGCGGCAGAGCCTTTACGAGAATCCGTTTTCCTGGATGGATGCCATCGTGGAGGAGGACCGCGAACGCGTCCGGGCGCGCCTGCAAGAAATGACCGACCACGATTTCACGAATCCCCTCATTGGAGAGTTTCGGATTGTCCGGCCGGACGGCGGTGTCCGGTGGATTCTGGACCGCGCTTTCCCGGTTCGGGACGAACAGGGAGGAATCCATCGCATCGCAGGGGTCGCCGAGGATATCACCGAACGAAAACTGGCGGAAGAAGCGCTTCGGGAATCGGAAGCCCGCTACCGCACATTGTCGGAAAGCCTCGAAGAGACCGTCCGCCGGAAAGTGGCGGAGCTCCGGCAAGCCGAGAGCCTGGCGGCAATCGGCAGGACGGTTTCGGTCGTGGCCCATGAAATCAGGAATCCTCTCCAGAATATCCATATCGGCGTCGAATCCTTGAAACAGGAGTTGGGAGATTATCAAAGCAAGAAGGAGATATTCGAGGAGATCGAATACGGCATCGACCTGTTGAGAACGATCGTTACCGAACTGCTCGATTTTTCGAGTCCGGTCAAGTTGCAGTATGCCACCGCAACCGTCGGACAGATCGTAAATCGTGCGGTGAGCATGTCCGCCGCCGAATCCGGAAATATTCATGTTTCGTACGCGCTAGAGAATGAGGAGAGAGAGGTACGGGTGGATGTTCAAAAAATCATCAGGGTCCTTATCAACATCATATCGAACGCAATAGAAGCAATGCCGCAGGGCGGAGACCTTCGAGTCAGCTCCAAATTTTTCGAAGAAAATGGCGCTGCCTCGCTGAATTTGAGCGTCTCTGATACAGGCGCGGGAATGGACGAAAACCAATTGCTCCGACTTTTTGAGCCTTTCTTCACAACCAAGACCAGGGGCACGGGACTCGGCCTCTCCATCTCCAAGAAAATTATCGATGCTCATAACGGCCGCTTGCGCGTGACGAGCAAATTGAATGCAGGGACGACGGTCGAAATCCTGTTGCCGGTCCAGCGGCCCAAAAATTCCACTGGTTAGCTGCGGCAATTCTTGACACTCTTTCCTCTCGAGAGTAAGATGACACCAGCAAATTGATGTTGCCGGCCTGCAATCCTCACGCAATTCAAGACAATCCGGGGGAAATATGCGCGCAGATATCAAGATCGGATGCCTCGTTTTCATCGCTTCTTTCCTCGCAACTGCGGTCCGAGCGGAAGACACATCGGTCAGAACATATCCGCTGCCCGGACACGGGGTCCTGCAAATGGCGGTTCCCCTGTCTTGGATGGATGAAATTCGCCAGCCGCCCTATGACTTGCCGCCAACGATCAGCATGCGTCCCCGAGAGGGAAATGAATTCCTTGTCATGATAACGCCTCTTTGGAACATGAGCGAGGACGACTTCTCCTCTGATGCGAAGTTGAAATCGCTCGTGGACATGGATCGGCAGGCGATGGCGCCGAGTGCGGTCGAGGAGGAGCTGGAACTTGTCGCCCTGAAAGGCCCTAACGCACGGGGCTATTACTTCATTGCCACGGACAGGGCGCCAAAGCCGGGCGAATGGAAATATGCCATGCGCGCCGGCGTGGCGACGGGGCAATTGCTGCTGAGCGTCACTGTCCTGACCAATGATAAGGAATCCGCAGTGATCGCGGACGCGCTCGAGATGATTCGGAGCGCGAGACACCACAGGTAAATCCTGCGGCCTCTGCACCCCTGGAGGCATCGCCCGGATTATTTCGTGTACTCTCCCGAGAGGAAGCATAATGAGAAACCTGAGAATGCCGGACAAGTCGAAAATCAACTTCCTGATCGACGCCCTGATGTTTCTCTGCATGATGGCCATTGCCGGGCTCGGGTTCCTGATGAAATACATCTTGCCGCCGGGAAAGGAGCGCGTACTCAAGTATGGGAACGTTGAGCTTTCGCTCTTCGGCATGGACAGACACGAATGGGGCGCTATTCACCTCTATCTTGCCGTTTCTCTCCTCGCCTTGCTGGCATTGCACATCGTTCTTCACTGGAAAATGATCGTGAATCTGTTTCAGAAGCTCATCGCGAGAGCGGCCGCGCGGCGCGTAATCACGCCTTCGTTTGTCGCGGTTTCGCTTCTTCTTCTGACCGCTCCCTTTCTCGTGAGACCGAACATACAGCCGATAGGCGCGGCCGGAAACCCGGGCGACGCCTGTCTGGTGCAAGTTGGCGGGGAACTCGAACCGTGCGACGGATGCGGGGAGAGCGGCGCAGGCGCAGGAGGCCGAATGCTGAGCGGAACAATGACGCTGCACGAGATTTCGCAGAGCTACTCCATGCCAATTCACTTTTTGAAGAAGAGCTGCGGGATTCCGGAATCAACGCCAAACGACGCGACGCTGGCGCAGCTTGAACAAAAATACCGACTCGATACCCGCAAAGTCGAACAAATCATTCAGAACTATCAGGACCTCAGCCGGCGGCAGGGCGGGCGAGCCGCCGATTGAATTCTAGCCGGCTCCCCCGCCGAACATCCCCCTGCTCCGCTAAGGCATCGTCATTCCGGCATACCGATCGAAATCAGCATGTTCTTGACGTCGGTGACCACTGCCGAGTTATCCACAAGGCTCAAGTGGTCGCAGTTATCGAAGACGTCGACAGAGGAGACGAGCTCCCCGTCGAAAACGGCGCTGGCGGCGGGAACCAGCCCATCATTGTCGCCGTACGGCTTCAAGCCGCCTTCGCCGATGTCTCCCGCTATCATGTCGGCGAGTTTGTTGCTCGTGAATCCGAGCAGATGGTGTTCATTCAGGGTTCCGAGGAAATAATAGAATGACAAGTCGAGGAGACTGTCGACGTGCCCGGCCGGCGGATTCTGCGCCTTGTACAGGATCAGCTTTGCGGTGTACAGATCGTCGGCGTTTAATGCGCCGGCATAGGGAGAAAAGACCGATTCCTCATGTTGGGCGCGGGTGCCGCCCACTTCTCTCAGTACCGGTATCAGCAGGCTCTGGTAGGTGATGATATCGGTCTGCGGCACTGCATCGTCATAATTATCCCACGCGAGATCGAACTCGCCGTCGGTCGGCACAAAACCGTAGTGCTGGACATAGGCGAAATTGAATTCGGTCTCGCTCATCATCGCGCCGCGCTTGACGCTGTCATAGGCCCACGCCGGGATCGCCAGCGGGGAGCCGCGGTGAGGAGTCCCGAGCGTGAGGAGATTGAGGACGTGATCGCCGAGGTATTGGCCGGCGTCGATTCCCGCAGTGAACGTGATGTTCATCGCCGCGCGCGTGACGAGGCCGCCCATGCTGTGGGCGAGGATCACGAAATTCTCGCCGTCCAGATTTTCGGTCTCCCAGCCGGGATAGCTGGGGAGCGTATCGAGGACCGTCACCAGGTTCGCGCCGTTCTGCTCGATGCCTAATTCGCTGTTATAAACGAAGCGATAGACCTTGTAGCGGCTGTAGAATTCGGCGTCGGCGTTGAATGCGCGAATGTAGTCGATCCATCGTTCGAGGTCATTCAGCTCCCTGCCGTACTCGCCGTCGCTGATGATGTCGCTGCTGCTGCCGTGCACGAGGATGAGCGGAATGCGGTCACCCAGCGGGATCGAGCGGTCGGTCGCCGGTCCCGGGGAGTCGTACAGGCCGACCTCGATGCTCGGCGTCTGGCGGGTCTCCGCCCTGGGTTCTGTCAGAAATGAGGCAAATTCCTCCACCTCTTGCGCGGTCAGCGGATTTCCCGCCTGTTTATTCTGCATGAGGAGTTCCTGCTTCAGGTCAAGCGCTAATTCGGAACGGGCGTCTGCAGATGCCCAACCCGAGAACAGCGCAACACAAAGAACCGCCACGAAGAGAAAACTGATCTTTTTCATATTTACCTCCCATATTCTGATGTAATTGTGCTAGCGATACCATCTCATCCTGCACTACTCACTAAGGCGCAGCATTTGTGAAAATGACGACGACATCTCGATTCTTCAATCCAAAACATGTCCCGGACTCCGATCCGGAATTGGTTGCGGCTAACCCGCGTGTCAGCACGGCATTAAATGTGAGGCAATCCATCAATCGGCCTTCAATCCAAAATCCAAAATTGGTTGCGGCTCTGCCGCTGCGAGTGCCTGCTTCAAAATCAATTCACGGAAAGGACCTCGATGAGGACCTTTTCCAGGCCGGTATTCAGCATACCGAGATCGCGCGCAGCCGCGTAGGAAAGATCAATTTCCCGGCCGCGAATCCACGGTCCGCGGTCGTTGATGCGGACGACGCATTTTCTGCCGTTGCGCAGATTGGTGACGCGGACGCGTGTGCCGAACGGAAACGTGCGATGCGCGGCAGTGAGGGCATTCATGTTGAAGCGTTCGCCGTTGGCTGTGGACCTTCCATGAAACTCGTGACCATACCATGAGGCGACACCGTAATACCGATCTCCGGGGCGGGGCGCCTTTTCACCCACCCACGGCAGACGCGCGCACGCGGCCCCCAAAACGGCAAGAAATATCAAAAAGAAAAGAAGTCGTATCGGTTTCATTTGTTGTACGGCTGATGAGGAAAACATTTATTTGCCGATACGATATCAAGTTTCGAGGAATATTTCAAAATTTTTGGAGAAGAGGTCGCTTGAGGGGGGAGTTTGGCGTCTGAATAAACCTCAGTTGATCTGGTATTCCTTGATCTTGCGATACAGGGTTCTGAGGCCGATCTGGAGGATTTCGGCCGTTCTTTCTTTGTTGTAGCCGGTCGATTGGAGGGTCTTTTCAATGATCGCCTTCTCAACGTCCTGCATTGTCATGCCGACATGAATCGAGAAGCCGTTCATCTGCTGTTTCTGCTCGCGCAGGTGGTGCGGCAGGTCGGAGACGCCGAGCACGCTGCCGGGCCGCGAGAAGGCTACCATTCCCTCGATGCAGTTGCGCAGCTCGCGCACGTTGCCGGGCCAGTCGTACGTCATCAGAGCATCCATCACCCCGCGGCTGACTCCCTTCACGCTCCTGCTGTGACTCTTGTTGAATTCATCGAGAAACGCCTCGACCAGCAGCGGGATATCCTGTTTGCGCTCACATAAGGCGGGTATATCGATAAGGACGACGGCGAGGCGGTAATACAGGTCTTCCCGGAATTTCCCCTCGTCCACCAATTCCTTCAGGTTCTTGTTTGTCGCTGCAATCAGGCGGACGTCAACCTTGAGGGTCTCGTTCCCTCCCAGGCGCTCGAACTGACGCTCCTCGAGGACCCGGAGCAGTTTCACCTGCGTGGCGGGCGATATCTCGCTGACTTCATCGATAAAAATCGTGCCGCCGTCGGCGATCTCGAATCGGCCTTTGCGCGTTTTGAGTGCGCCGGTGAACGAGCCGCGCTCGTGACCAAAGAGCTCGCTTTCGACGACGCTTTGGGCCAGCGCCGCGCAATTCAGCTTGACGAACGGGGAGTCGCGCCGCGGGCTGTTCGCATGGATGGCGCTCGCCGCCAATGCCTTGCCGGTGCCTGTCTTCCCGGTAATCAGGACGGTCGCGCGCGTCGGTGCGATCTCACGGATCTTGTTGTACACGTGCACCATCTTTGGCGTGTTGCCGATGATGCCGCTCAATCCGTAGCGTTCGTCGATGCGCTGGTGCAGGTCATGCATTTGCAGCACCAGTCTCTGATGCGAGATTCCCCGTTCGATGACCACCCTCAACTTGCTCAGGTTCAATGGCTTGGTCTGGAAATCATATGCGCCCTGCCGCATCGCCTCGGTCGCCAGCTCGACGTGCGCGTCGGCGGTGATCACGACGACGCACACCTCGGGGTTGCGCTGCCGGGCCACCTGCAAAAGACGCATCCCGTTGATCCGCTGCACGTGCAGCTCCGTGATCAACACGTCGATCGGCTCACTGTCGAGAATATTGAAACCGGTCTCCCCGTCGGGCGCCCAGAGGACCTCCAACTCGCAATCGCGCAAGAAGGCGATCAAGTCGTTCGTTGCGCGCGAGCGGGAGTCGACGACGAGCACCTTAGGCCGCGAAATCTCCATTGCAACTTCTTGTCTCCATAGGGGTTTTGTAGTCCCTCAAATTGTTTATTATATCACACATAAACCCGGCGAACAACGTGCGAATGCAGTTTTTTGGGTGAAAAATTAAGCCGCTCAGATAATTGACATTTGTTCAGTTATTGGATACAATTGGCTTGTTAGTCGCGTCACATATGTGCGCGAACTGGAAATCGCCGCACGATGGGACGGCACGGCATCTTGCATTCCTGCTTCAGCAACGAAGCATGGAGAAACTTTTGTGATGCCACATTCGCAAGCCTTACAGCACAACGCGAAGTCCCTGGATCTTCTCATAACCCCGGGGAGGACCACACCCCTTTCCGTGACGAAGTAGGGCGTATCCTGGCCGCTCGATCTGAGCGGCGTTCGTTTTTTCGGCAACAGGAATTAGGAATCCGCCCGGCAATTGCTGGGGGCGTTCCCAAATTTGCCGTGTGCGATAAGCGTTGAGAACCTTGACTGAGTTCAGTTGTGTGATTCTTATCTTTAGAGAAAGAAGGCAATTAATGGGAAAATGAGGGATTTCTGTTCTTTTTTTCCCAGGAGAGACCGATGAACGTTTCGGAGAGACTGGAAGACCTCAAGCGGCGCATGGAGCGCGAGCTTGCGATGGGGGGCGACGACCGGATCGAAAAACAGCATAAGGACGGCAAGTTGACCGCGCGTGAGCGGCTCGATCTCTTTTTCGATCCCGGCACATTTCGCGAACTCGGAATGTTTGTACGCCACCGCTGTACCGATTTCGACATGCCGCAGACCTTTATTCCCGCCGAGGGCGTTATCACGGGCCACGGCTTGGTCGAAGGCCGCCCCGTTTTCGCCTTTTCGCAGGATTTCACCTCGGTAGGCGGCACGCTTGGCGAGATGCATTCAAAGAAAATCTGCAAGATCATGGATCTTGCCGTCAAAAACGGTGCTCCCGTCGT
This sequence comes from Candidatus Abyssobacteria bacterium SURF_5, assembly GCA_003598085.1. NCBI lineage: Bacteria > Pseudomonadati > Candidatus Hydrogenedentota > Candidatus Abyssobacteria > Candidatus Abyssobacteria bacterium SURF_5. Next base: position 4,224 of record QZKU01000040.1, on the reverse strand, counting down.
GGGATTCAACGATTCCGGCGGCGCGCGGATTCAGGAGGGCGTCGACGCGCTCAGCGGCTACGGCGACATCTTCTTCCGCAATTCGCTTGCGTCGGGCGTAGTCCCGCAGATTTCCGCCATCATGGGGCCGACAGCCGGCGGCGCCGTCTATTCGCCCGCCATGACCGACTGGGTCTTCATGGTGAAGAACACCAGCTACATGTTTATTACCGGTCCCGAGGTGATCAAGGCGGTCACCGGCGAACAGATCACGTTCGAGGAACTCGGCGGGGCTATGACGCACAACACCAAGAGCGGCGTGGCCCACTTCGCCTGCGAGAACGATCAGGACGCGATCGCCCGCATCCGCGAGCTGCTCTCGTATCTGCCGTCAAACAACATGGATGATCCGCCGCGGGTCGATACCGGTGATGATCCCGTGCGGACGGACGCTGCGCTCGATTCGATCGTGCCCGACGACCCTCGCAAGAATTACGATATGAAGCAGGTCATCAGCTCGCTGGTTGACGGCGGCGTCTTCATCGAGCCGCACCAGTACTACGCGCAAAACATGATCGTCTGCTTTGCGCGGCTCGGCGGCAACACCGTCGGCATAATCGCAAATCAGCCGATGGTGTTGGCGGGCAGCCTCGATGTCGACGCCTCGGACAAGGCCACTCGCTTCATTCGTTTCTGCGACTCATTCAATATTCCGATGCTGACGCTGGTCGATGTGCCCGGTTACCTGCCGGGAAGCGACCAGGAATGGAGCGGCATTATTCGACACGGCGCGAAGCTGCTCTGGTGCTATTCGGAGGCCACTGTCCCGAAGATAACGCTCCTCGTTCGCAAGAGCATCGGTGGCGCTTACCTCGCGATGTGCAGCGCCAACCTCGGGGCCGATTACGTCTTTGCATGGCCGACCGCCGAGGTGGCCGTGATGGGCGCCGCAGGCGCGGCGAACATCATCCATCGGCGGGCAATCAAGGCTGCCGCCGATCCTGAGGCTGCTCGCAAAGAGAAAGTGCGCGAATACGAGGAACATTTTTCGAATCCGTATATCGCCGCCTCGCGCGGGCACGTCGATGCCGTGATCTTCCCGCGCGAAACGCGGCCGCGCCTGATCGATACGCTGGCGGTGCTGCTCTCGAAGCGGGAGGCGCGCCCGCCGAAGAAACACGGCAACATCCCCATGTAAATGTTTGCCTCTGAATCGCGAAGGCGATCACGATTTGACGTCTGTCCGGAGGAAAAGATTTGGACACGAAAAAGATAGCCGCCATCGGGGCCGCCGTCTCGGCTTTTCTCGAAGAAGAAATGATCCAGGACACGGCGCAGCGAATCCCGCCGCCGGCACTGGGGCTGCGGGCATGGAGCCAGTCGGGGCGGCAGGAGATCATGCGGAATCGCCAGTTGTGGCAACTGAGAATCGTCCCGAGGAACTCAAGGGCATAAGGCGGTTCCACAAAAGGGCGACTCTCTGAATTTTTAAAAAGGCCATCAGGAGGAGGCATTATGGCACCCCAAAAAAATAAAACCGAAAAGAAGAAGACGGGGAAGGCATCGTCGAGGAGCCCCATCAAAATCACTGATACCACATTTCGTGATGGACATCAATCTACCCTTGCCACGCGGATGCGAACCGAGGACATGATGCCGATCGCCGCGCGCATGAACAAGGTGGGCTTCCATTCGATGGAAGTGTGGGGAGGCGCGACGTTCGACGTGCCGACGCGATTTTTAGCCGAGGACCCGTGGGACCGGCTGCGCTTGCTCAAGAAGGAAATGCCCGACACGCCGCTCCAGATGCTGCTGCGCGGCCAGAACCTGGTCGGCTACCGGCAGTACCCCGACGACGTTGTGCGCGCTTTCGTGAAGGAATCGGCGGAGGCGGGCATCGACGTATTCCGCGTGTTCGACGCGCTGAACGATGAGCGCAACTTCGAGACCTCGTTCGACGCAATCAAAGAAGCCGGCAAGCAGATACAGGGCACGATCTGCTACTCGCTCACCGAGCGCCGGATGGGCGGCCCGGTCTTCAACATCAATTATTATAAGGAGAAAGCGAAACGGCTCGAGAAGATGGGCGCCGACATCCTGTGCGTGAAAGATATGGCGGGCATCATTTCGCCATATGACGCATATGACCTGATCAGCGCGCTGAAGGATACGGTCGCCATTCCGGTCTGTCTGCACACGCACTACACCAGCGGCATGGCGTCGATGAGCTATATGAAAGCGATCGAGGCGGGCGTCGATATCATCGATACAGCGCTCGCGCCGTTTGCGCTTCGCTCGTCGCAGCCCGCGATCGAGCCGCTTCTGGTGATGCTCGCGGGGACCGACCGCGATCCGGGTCTTGACCTGAACGAGTTGGTCGAGCTTGGGCAGTACGTCGAGTCGATCGCTCCGAAGTACAAGCAGTACCTGGATACCACGGCCATGTCGGTGATCGATACGCGCGTGCTTGTGCACCAGATACCGGGCGGAATGACGACGAACCTGGTGAGTCAGCTCAAGGAGGCCGAGGCGCTCGATCGAATCAATGAGGTATATGAGGAACTGCCGCGCACGCGAAAAGAACTCGGGTATCCGCCGCTTGTGACGCCCACGAGCCAGATCGTGGGCATTCAGGCCGTCCAAAACGTGCTGTTTGGCCGCTACAAGATGATTTCGGACCAGGTGAAGGATTATCTGTACGGTATGTACGGACAGCCGCCCGCGCCCATCGATAAGGAAGTGCAGCAGATCGGGTTGAAGGATTATTGTCGGGGACAGGTGCCGACAAAAAAACGCCCCGCAGATTTGTTGGAGGACGGCATGGAGGCCGCGCGCGAAGATGTGAAGGGACTGGCAAAGAGCGAGACTGATGTGCTCATTGCAGCCATATATCCGGTGACGGGGAAGCGGTTCCTGCGGTGGAAATATGGTATCGAGCCGGTTCCCGAGAATGTAAAACCCAAGACGGTTGAAGACGTCAGACGTGAAAGCGAATTAGTTGCGAAGGCACTGCGGGGCGAGCTCGTTGAGAAGCCGAAGAAAGAAGTTCCCCCGAAAAGTCCCGGCGCACGGACGCTCAACGTCTTCGTGGACGGCGAGTATTTTGAGGTGACCGTCGACGATACCGGCATGAAACCGATTATAAGAACCATCTCGCAGCCGGTACCGACGCAAGCAGCAGCACAGTCGCAGCAAACGGCGACGCGCGCGCAGTCGGTGCAGTCCGCCGCTCCGGTGGAACCGGCGAGCCAAACCAAACCGGCGCCGCCCCAGACCGCGACAGTAACCGTCAAGGGCGCGACAGCCGTAACCGCTCCCATGCCCGGAATGATCATCAACGTGCATGTCAAAGAGGGCGACTCCGTCAGTCAAGGCGATCCGGTCGTCATCCTCGAAGCGATGAAGGTGGAGAACACGCTGACGGCAAGCATCGGCGGAAAGATAGTCTCAGTCAATTGCAGTCGCGGCGACTCCGTCAAGAAAGGCCAGGTGCTGGTGCAGATCGGGTGAGCAAAGAAGAGAGTCTCCGCGTTCGACGGGCTCAGAAGAAGTTTAGCAAATTCATAGGCCGGAAAGGAAAAAGAACCACAGGAGGAAACAGAGGATTTATCATTTTTCTTTCCCCCAACTTTGAACCTTGAAGCTGAAACCGTGAACCCATCTGCCATGGTGGCATAGGCGTCTCCCTGTGGTATTGAAACTCATGATGCCGCAAGCCGTCAAAGGGAAACCTTGTAAACGTCATTCTGAGCGCAGCGAAGAATCTTTCTTTTCAACCGCCGATGATCGCCGATCCACGCCGATGGTATAAACTCCTCCATGTCATTCCCGCCCGCGTGGCGTGAGGGATGCGCAAGCGAAAATCCATCTTCAGAAAAACGCGACAGCAATTCAAGGTTCTGACTCTTGGCAATGCCGCCATCGGCCCCTCGGATTCTCTTACATACCCTCACCTTGCGGCGCCTGCCCGCCACGCCCCGAACACGACAACCTTCGCCCTCTCTGTCAGCGCGAGTGAAGATTCGTGATGATATGTTTGACAGCAGATGCCAGGGAATTAAGTGCGATTCGAGGGCGGAAGCTGCAGTTATCATACCGGAAGCCTTCTAACATAACTCGTTCAATAGAATGTCTGCCATTATTATCTTTGGTTCTTCTCCAAATTAGTTGGTGATCTTTAGTAAAAATGAATGGACATCTTCGAACTCTTCTGCTAGAAAGGAGTTGTGAAAGCAACCTTTCGGC
>QZKU01000039.1 GCA_003598085.1 Candidatus Abyssobacteria bacterium SURF_5 | reverse complement strand
TTCCAGCGGCCCCAATAGTCGGCGCGGTAGTTGCCGCTCACCTCGAACGGCAAATCCAGCCACCTCTCTTCCTCCTCAACCGCCTCCTGCGCAAAGACACTGCTCCCGCACAAGAACAGCGGCAAGAGGACGAGGAACGAAAACAGGAATCTGCAAAAGCAAGAAATGGCTTGATGCCAGACATCAGTCAGGTTCTTCATATTCCCCGCACCAGTTGATTGGATTTGTCATTGACGTACCAGTCATGTATGCCTTTTTGGATGAGCTCTTCCTTTTTCTAATGAAAAAGGCTTCCACGCTTGCCGTGAAAAATGTCATCATGGAGCCGATAGGCTCACTTTTTAAATGCAACCTCTGTGCCGACTTCCAAATAGTCATCTATCCTCATCGATTAAGTGAAAAACTCTTTACTGAAGCGGGAAAACTTAATGTTGGCGCAATTTATAAGGCCAATGATAATAAGGTCTTGCGAGATGGGGTACTGATGCGGCCCCGAAAAGAGGAAAAATTTTCCCAGCTACTACAAAAAGTGTAATTTCAAGAAAAGTTGGTGAAATAACCCAAGATATTGGGTCATTTCACGCAATCAGCGGGGTTTTTCGAGGGGCAATGTTCTGTCACGAAAGGATGAAGGGGCGGCGGGAAAGCAGTTGCCTTTGATGCTGACCGATGATGCTGACGATGCGTTGAGCTGATCGGCCGTCGCCGTACGGGTTGGGAATCGACTGCAGGTGCGATTGTAGTGTTGGATTCTGGAGAACTTGTCGTGCAGCGGCAACGATGTCTTTCGCATCGGTACCGACGATTTTGACGAAGCCTGCGTGGATCCCTTCCGGCCGCTCGGTCAGATTTCGCATGAGCAACACTGGTTTCTTCAAGGTGGGAGCCTCCTCCTGGATTCCTCCGGAATCGGTCAAAATAAGCTCAGAGCGTCTGAGCAATTCGATGAAGGAAAGGTAGTCGAGCGGTGGGAGCAAGTGGATTCTCTCGTTGCGGCTGAGATATTTTCGGGCCGGCCCTGTGACATTTGGGTTTGGGTGAACGGGATAAACGATTTCTATCCTGTCATCGATTTCGAGAACAGTCAGGAGAGCCTTGCAGATATTCTCCAGCGGCTGACCGAAGCTTTCCCTTCGGTGTGCAGTAACAGTGATGATCATTCTGCCGCTCAACCTGGGCAACTCTGGAAAATGCTTTTTTCGATTGTATCGAATGACATGCTTCAAGGCGTCGACGACGGTATTGCCGACCACGAAAATCCTGTCCGGCTCAATTCCTTCCTTGAGCAGATTACGCCGGTTTTCCTCGGTCGCGGGGAATAGCAGTTCGGCCAGCGAGTCTGCGAGTCTGCGATTGATTTCCTCGGGGAACGGCTCCAATCGGTTTTGAGTCCTTAATCCTGCTTCGACGTGAGCCACTGGAACGCCTTCGTAAAAGGCGGCCAGGCTTGCCGCGAAAGTTGTTGTTGTGTCTCCCTGGACCACTACCAGATGAGGAGCAACCTGTCTCAGGGTTTTCTGCATGCCGATCAGGATTTTTGCGGCGGCCGATGACAATCTCTGCGAGCGGGTCATCACGTCGAGGTTGATGTCGGGAGTGATCGCGAAAACAGAAAGCATTTGGTCCGCCATTTCCCGATGCTGACCGGTCACGCACACTATCGGGAGAGCCCAGGGCCGCTTGCGCATCTCACGAATGACGGGCGCCAGCTTGATAGCTTCGGGTCTGGTACCCAGAACGATCAAGGTTTTGAGCTTGCTTTTATTTGCTGTCATCATGCTTCCATGTTTATAAAGATATGTTTCATTATACAGGTCAGGCGGACTGCTTTCAATTTCCCTTACGATATAGTCGGGGGAGAAAAGGTGATATGATATAGTAATATTAGAGGCATGACGGAGGGTTAGTATTTTATGGATGAACGGTTAACAAACAGCAGATTGGAGCGGGCCATTGAGCTGATGCCCAAGGTTGAGCTTCATGTCCATTTTGAAGGATCAATTCCCGGAGATGTTATCGAGCAGTTGGCGCAGAAGAACGGAGTGGCGCTGGAGGGACGGAACCGGGCAAATCCTGCTTTGAAATATGGGCATCTGATAAATTTTCTTGAGGCTTACCGCTTGCGATGCCGGTGTTTGAGTACGCGGGCGGATTTCGAACGCGCCGCTGCGGCCGTGTTGCACAACTTAAGGGAGCAATCTGTTCGGTATGCCGAGATCACCATTGCGCCGACGATGCATCGGCTGAACAACGTTCCGATGAAAGAAGTTATGACCGGCTTGGATGCCGCCGCGCGAAGAGCGCGGGTGCATGGAGAATTTGATGTCAGGTTCATATTCGACATCGGCCGCCAGTTCGGCGTTGAACATGCATGGCAGACTTTACGGGAAGCGGTGCTATACATGGATTTGGGGGTTGTAGCGATCGGGCTTGGCGGCGACGAACTGCACTACTCGCCGGAGATCTATGCAGAGCATTTTGCGACTGCGAAGCGACAAGGCCTTCATGTTGTGGCGCACGCGGGTGAAGTAGGCGGTCCGGCCAGCATTTGGGGGGCGGTCAAATCGCTTGGCGCTGAGCGGATAGGCCACGGCATCGGTGCGCGCGGTGATGAACGGCTATTGGAACATCTGAAAGTCGAGAATGTCGCCGTTGAAATGTGCCCGACCAGTAATGTTGAAACCGGCGCGGTCCGTTCATACGAGGAGCATCCGCTTCCCGAATTCCTGCATCGGGGCCTGACGGTTTCACTGAACAGCGACGATCCGGCGATGTTCGGTGTCTCACTGACTGAGGAATACAAACTATCTTCGCGCCTGCTCGGGCTGAGTTGGGACGATATCAAAACGCTGTCTTTCAACAGTGTCCGAGGCAGCTTCCTTCCGGATGTCTTCAAACAGGACCTCCTTGAGGAAATCCAGGGAGCGATCTCCAAGATCGAATCCAGGGAAAACCTAACCTAGAAATATCGTCCGATTCCTCTGTGCCGGCCTGAAATCCAGCTATTTGGCGCCGCATCCGTCCTGCTTGCCAATCTTGTTCCACCCGTAAATACTTACAAATACGATGCTTGTTGCCGGGGAATTATTTTGCAACGGCTCGTTTTCCGATTTTCCTCCTCATCGAAGCGCAGCCGGGTACATCCGAGTCTCCGTTTCATCGCATAATTTCATGGAGCGCCGCTGATGTTCGCAGCCGTCCTCTCTGGTTTCCTCGTGTCGATTGCGGCGCCGCTCCTTTTTAGAGTCTTCCCCAAGACAGCAGGTTGGCTCCTCAGCCTGTGTCCATTGGGGCTCTTTATTTACTTCTCCTTTTTCGTTGTAAGGATTTCAGCAGGTGAAACCGTCAGGACCTCCGCGCCATGGATTCCGGATCTCGGGGTCGGATTATCGTTTCGCCTTGATGGGTTGAGCCTGGTCTTCGCGCTCATCATCAGCGGCATAGGTTTTCTGGTGACATCGTATTCGATCGCCTACTTTACGAAGGAACCGCGGATAGGTTCCTTCTACAGTTATATCCTGGCGTTTATGGCTTCAATGCTCGGAGTGGTGCTGGCGGACAATCTCATTGCCTTCTTTGTGTTTTGGGAATTGACAAGCGTGGCATCGTATCTGCTGATTGGATTCGACCACGAGAAAGAATCAGCCCGGAAGGCTGCATGGCAGGCGCTGCTGGTGACAGACAGCGGCGGCTATGCTTTGCTGTTGGGCATCTTGTTGCTTTGGAGAGTTGGCGGGACATTTGAGCTTTCGGAATTGTTCAACCGATCGGATGTTATCCGCACGGATTCGCTTTATTATCCCATCTTTGCACTCGTGTTGTTCGGAGCGCTCTCGAAGTCGGCCCAGTTCCCTTTCCATTTCTGGCTTCCGAACGCGATGGAGGCTCCGACGCCTGTGAGCACCTATCTGCATTCGGCGACAATGGTCAAAGCGGGCGTTTATTTCCTGGCCCGGCTAAGTCCTCTGATGGGGAACACCGTCATCTGGCATGGCGGCATCATAACGGCGGGCGCTTTAACAATGTTATTGGGCGGGGTACTGGCGCTGAAGGAGTTTGATCTGAAAAGGGTTCTTGCCTATTCAACCGTCAGCATTCTCGGCGTACTGGTTTTTCTTATCGGCATTGGGACAAGAATGGCAGTCGTGGCGGCAATAACGTACCTGCTTGTGCACGCCTTTTATAAGGCGGCGCTTTTCCTCATTGTAGGCGTGATCGACCACGAGGCTGGCACGCGGGATGTCAGGCGGCTTGGCGGATTGTGGAAACAAATGCCGATCACGGCAATTGCCGGTGGTTTGGCAGCGCTTTCGATGGCGGGATTTCCTCCGCTGTTCGGCTTCATTGGGAAAGAAAAACTGTATTCCACGACGCTCGAGGCGCCGATCGTCCCGATCCTTCTAACCGCTGTCGCTTTCGTCATGAGTTTGCTACTGGTGGTCGCAGCCGGAATTACCATCTTAAAGCCATTTTTCAGTCGCGAGAAACATCCGGGAAAATTGCATGACGGTCCCTTCATTATGGTGGCGGGGCCGCTCCTGCTGGCGGGTTTAGGACTTCTCTTTGGGCTCGCACCCGGTATCGCCGAAGCGCTTATTTCGTCCGCCGCAGGCGTGATCGCTTCACAGGAGGTGCACGTCGAGTTCAAAACAATTCCTTCGCCGGATAAGAAGCTTCTGTTGAGCGTTTTTACTATAGCGGCCGGTGCTGTTCTTTATTTTTGCCGAACGGCCGTCCGCCGGTCTGTTGTGCGGTTGGATTTCGGACATATATTGGGGCCTTCCAGAGCGTACGAATTCGGGCACGCGGGACTGAATTGGATTGCAGGGATGCAGACGAGATTTCTTCAAAGCGGGCATTTGCACTACTATCTGCTGATCATTATTTGTGCGACTGTGGCCCTCGCCGGATTTCCGCTTGTGCGCCAATTGGAGTTGATACGATTCACCGGGTGGCTGGATATCCGCCTGCACGAACTCCTGATCGGCTTGATTATCATCAGCGCGACATTTGCGGTTTTGGCCATCAAATCGAGGTTTTCGTCGGTCGTCGCGCTCGGCGCGGTGGGATACGGAGTCGGGTTGATCTACCTCATGTTCGGGGCGCCCGACCTGGCGATAACGCAGTTCGCTGTGGATACGCTGACGGTAGTTCTGCTGGTGCTCGTGTTGTATCCCATGCCGCGTTTCGAAAAGTTTTCGCGCCTGAAGGAGCGGGTTCGGGACGCCTTCGGGGCAGCCGCCGCAGGATTGCTGATGACGGGGCTGACGCTTCGAGCGACGGCGGTTTCGGGCGGTTCTTTTCTATCTCCTTTTTTTGCTGAGAGGAGCTACTCTGAGGCGAATGGGAGAAATATCGTGAATATTATTCTAGTGGACTTTCGTGCCTTGGATACAGTGGGCGAAATCACAGTTTTGGCCATAGCCGCCGTCGGAGTTTATTCGCTCCTCAAGCTGCGTATCGAGAAGAATTAGCATCGCGCCAACCTGGGCATCGGCGAGATTGGTCAGCGGCCTTTTGAAGCGAAACTAAGGGAGAAATCGAATGCTGAATACCACGGGTCCAAAGAAAGCAGGACAGGCGGCATCTCTCATCATATCTGTGGCAACCATCTATGTTCTGCCGCTTCTCGTGATCCTTTCCATCTATCTGCTGCTGTTCGGGCACAATGAACCTGGCGGCGGATTTGTCGGGGGACTTGTGTTCGCGGCCGCTTTTATCTTGTATGCAATCACACACGGTACGAACGAAGCACGCCGAATGCTGCGGGTAGACCCGAAGTCGCTTGTTGCAATAGGACTCCTGACGGCCCTGCTCAGCGGCGCCGTCTCGTTTCTGCAGGGAAAACCGTTCTTGAGCGGCCTGTGGTTTGAAGCACCGCCGTATGATTGGAAGGTGGGCACGCCGCTGCTTTTCGACGCCGGGATTTATCTGGTAGTGATTGGAGCGGTTCTGACTATCATCTTTCTTCTTGCGGAGGATTGAAAATGGGGATTGTTCTGCCGTTGATAATCGGGGGTCTGTATGCAGCCGGGCTTTACCTGATGATGCGGCGCAGCATCGTGAAATTGTTTCTTGGTCTTGCGCTTCTCAGCCACGGAGCAAATCTCCTTATTTTCCTCATGGGAGGCCTGGTGCGCGGCAATTCTCCGATCGTGCCGTTGGGAATGACCGAACCTTTAACACCGTATGCGGACCCGGTTCCGCAGGCGCTCATCTTGACGGCGATTGTTATCGGTTTCGGAATGCAGGCTTTCCTGGTCGTTCTCATCCGGCGCACGCATCAGGCAACCGGCACATCAGACCTGGATCAACTGCGCAACACCGACGTGTTGCGCTGAAAAAGGGCAATAGCTCGGTCATGAAACTGTTTTTGATTGCGCCCCTGCTGATTCCGTTTGTTACGGCAATCGTCCTTCTTCTGTTTTGGGCCAGACGCCGCCTTCAGCGGATAGTAAACGTTATCGGAGCGACTGCGCTTTTCGGCTCTTCAATCTTGCTTCTGTTGGTTGTCCGGAAAGACGGCATTCAGGCGGTGCAGATGGGAGGGTGGCCGGCTCCCTTCGGCATTACGCTGGTGGCGGACCTGTTTGCTTCGATTATGGTGGTGATGGCGGGACTGATCGGCTTCTCCGTGGCGATCTACTCGCTGTCACTCATGGATCAGCCGAGGGAGTCGTTTGGTTATTACCCGTTGCTCCACGTTCTCTTGATGGGGGTGTGCGGCTCGTTCCTGACGGGCGATATGTTCAACATGTATGTCTGGTTCGAGGTAATGCTCATTTCCTCGTTTGTTCTGATGGAACTGGGGGGAGAACGAGCCCAACTGGAAGGAGCGTTGAAATATGTTACGCTTAATCTTATGTCTTCCGCGCTGTTTTTGAGCGGGGTAGGCATTCTCTATGGGATGGCGGGCACGCTGAATATGGCGGACCTCGCCCGCCAATTGCCGACCGTGACGTCGCCCGGGCTAATCACCACCGTGGCAATGCTGTTTCTCCTGGCTTTTGGGATCAAAGCTGCGATTTTTCCGCTGTTTTTTTGGTTGCCCGCCTCTTATCATACGCCGCCGCCGGCGGTATCCGCCTTATTTGCGGGATTGCTGACCAAGGTGGGGGTGTACGCGCTTGTTCGGGTGTTCACATTGCTCTTTGTTCAGGAGGTCGGCGTGACGCATCGGCTGATCCTGATCATATCCGGCCTGACGATGGCCAGCGGCGTGCTTGGCGCAGTGGCCCACAACGAATTCAGGCGCATCCTCTCGTTCCACATTGTGAGCCAGATCGGATACATGATTATGGGGCTCGGCCTGTTCACTCACCTCGGGTTAACAGGATCGGTCTTCTACATTTTTCATCACATAGTTGTGAAGACAAACCTGTTTCTGGTGAGCGGTGTGGTGCATAGGATGAGAGGGACATATGATCTGAAGAGCCTGGGTTCGCTATCGCGGATTTCGCCCGGCCTCAGCGCATTATTCCTGATACCCGCATTTTCGCTTGCGGGGGCGCCGCCGCTCTCGGGATTTTGGGCAAAGCTCATTCTGTTGCAAGCGGGAGTGGAGACCGAAGACTATGCCATCGTGGTCGTCGCGCTTGCCGTAGGCTTTCTGACTTTGTATTCGATGACAAAGATATGGAATGAGGCCTTCTGGAAATCGGAACCGCAGCCGCAGCAGGCTTCGCAGCCTTTGAGGCCGGCCTCGATATTTGTGATGTATTCTCCGATCATCCTGCTCGCTCTCATCACGATACTTATCGGGCTCGCGACACAGCCGTTTCTTGCGCTTTCATCAAGAGCCGCCGAACAGTTGCTCGATTCCAGCGGTTACATTGAGGCGGTCCTTCGGGAGGACAGGTGAAAAATGATCTTGTTTCTGTTCAACATCTTGCTGGCCCTGGCTTGGATGGCATTAACCGGTCGGTTCGGGGCAGCAAATTTTATGGCCGGTTTCGTCTTAGGGTATCTTGTCTTGCGGCTGACGCAGAAGAAGAAGACCAAGTCACCCTATTTTTCCAAGATTCCGCAGGCGGTCGGTTTCATCCTGTTCTTCGTTTGGGAGCTCACAAAGGCGAGCGCCCTGGTGACATACGACATCCTGACGCCGCGGCACCGGATGTCGCCGGGAATAGTGGCAATACCATTGGATGCAAGAACAGATGCGGAGATAGTTTTCCTTGCGAATCTGATCACGCTGACGCCCGGCACCTTGAGCATCGAGGTATCCGACGATCGGCGCGTATTATATGTGCATGCCCTCTACATCGACAGCGTCGAGGGATTCAGGCGTCACGTGAAGCAAGGCTTTGAAAGGCGTCTGCTGGAGGTTTTCCGATGAATGTTTTGCAGGTTGTGAATCTTATTTCTCTCTCGCTGATGGCTTTGGGGTTGGTATTTTGTTTTATTCGGCTTTTGCTGGGTCCAACGCTGCCCGACCGGGTAGTGGCACTCGATCTGATGGGTGTAATAGCCATAGGATTCATCGCAGCTTATTCGGTAGCGGCGAACAATCATGTGTTTGTGCATGTTGCTGTGGTTATGGCGCTCATCGCCTTCTTGACAACCGTATTCTTCAGCTATCATATCCGACGGGGAATTTAAGAATGCAGCAGGCGATGTCGGCGGTTTTCATGTTTATCGGGGCTTGTCTCATGTTGATCAGCGGCCTGGGGATCATCCGTTTTCCGGATTTATATATGCGAATCTCGGCTTCCACGAAAGCTTCGACGCTGGGGGCCGGCTTCGCATTGTTCTCGCTCGCGGTTCATTTTGGACGCATCGATGTTGCCATGCTTTCGTTTGCAACAATCGCTTTCCTGCTGATAACGGTACCGGTAGCCGCTCATTTGCTCAGCAGGGCCGCATATCATGTAGGTGTTCCCCTTTGGGAGCGGTCGGTCATAGACGAGCTCGGCGGTGGGCAAAATGGAGGGTATAGTCGGACTGGACCCAAGGAATGAAGGTTAAAGGCCCCTTTTGCCCGCATGAAAGGACTCGCAGATCAATGAAGTGTGAGTTACAGGGAAGACTTCTCAAGGATTAAATGATAAATCCGGCGCTGCGACCCATTTGAGCATCTTGACTTTACCTTTCCTGTATGCTAATGTAATTCGACTGGTGCCCTGCCCTCTCTATGGAAATCGAATGAATCATGGAACTTATAGAAGACATCAGACGTGTTGAAAGTGAAAGCGACAGGTTAATTGCCGCCGCTCGACACGAGTCCGATGAGCTGATACGCGCGGCCCGTGAAGAAGCCAAGAAACTGATTGAATCCATGAGGCAAGAATGCCGCCAGGCAGAAGCCGAACTCCTCGTACAATACGAGCAGCAAGCGCGCGAGAGCGTAGACAAACAGCGCGAAGAAAATAAGAAGCAGACGGAGGCCCTGCTGGCATCGGCGAGGAAAAATTGGTCGCGCGCGGTTCAACTCATCGTGGATACGATCGCCGGAAGAAAGTAAATGGCCGTAAGCAAGGTCAGAAAACTGGAAATACTGGCGCATGGTGAGTGGCGCGACGAGGTATTGACGGAGCTTCGCAAGACAGCCGCTGTCCACATATCCAACGTCAGCGAGCTTTACCCCGAGTGGGAGAACAACCTTCCTTCCTTTCTGGAAATTTCGATTAATCAGGCCGAAGAAAAACTTTCGACGCTCCGGCACTGCCTGGATATCGGGATGAAATACCTGCCGAAGCGCTCGCTGCCCCCATCGCTCCTGAAGAGCAGGCCCATTTTCACGCCGCATGAGGCAGATGCAATTGTGGCGGAGTTTGAGCTGGAGAGATTCTCCGGCGAGTGCGGGCTGCTTGAAAAGGAGCTTCAAGAGAATGAGAACCAGATCGCAAGAAAGGGATTGCTGATCGAGGAGATCAGCCTGTGGCTGCCCCTTCGATGGCAGTTGGAGCGGATTCAGGATACGCGCTGCACCCGCATCTCATTGGGCATCTGCGACGCGCGGACGTACCCGGCGTTTGCCCGTGAATTGGCGGAGGCGTCGCCGCTCCATCACATTGAAGTGGTGGAGATATCCCGGTCCTCTGTCTCCATGGTTCTGATCTACGCCAAGGAGCTTGAGGATTTATATACGCCCATCATGCGGAAGTTCGCATGGAGGTCCGTACAATTTTCGGGGTTGACGGGTGCGCCGCAGGAAATCCGGGACCGTTTGCGAGAGCAGATAAAGGAACTTCACGAGCGGAACCAGAGAATAAAGGAGCGGATAGTCGAGGAATTTCTTCCAGTACGGAACGAACTTCTTCTGCTTTACGATCATTATTTGCAGGAAACGCACACGCTGAAGGTGCAGCGCAATTTCCTTTTCACGCAGCGGACATTCGCAATTAACGGCTGGGTTCTTGCGGCGGAAGAAGAAAGGCTCAAGCGTCGCCTGAACGAGCTGACGCGGGATATTGAGGTAAGATGTTCGGACCCGGGGCCGCGTGATGTGGTACCGATTTTATTGAAGAATCCGCCGGCCATAAAACCCTTCTCTCTGATCACCGAGTTGTATGGCCGCCCCCAATACTCCGAGTTTGACCCGACTCCTTTTTTGGCGCCTTTTTTTATCTTTTTCTTTGGAATCTGCATGGGAGATGCGGGTTATGGCATTGTCCTCACCGTCGCTTCGCTTATCGGGCTGAAGAAACTGCGTCCCAAGGGTTCGGCTCGGTTGCTTCTTCAGATAATTGCGTGGGGAGGTCTTGCCACCTTTATCGTGGGAATTTTTACGGGCGGCGTTTTCGCCATTCCTTCGGACAAGCTCCCGACGTTTCTCAGGAGCATGATGATTTTTGAGCCGACACGGCAGGTGCTGCAGTTCCTGTATCTGACGTTCCTTATCGGTCTGTGCCAGATCATTTTCGGGCTGATCCTGAAGATAGCAAAGGATATCCATGACCGCGACTATTTCTCGGCGGTTTTTGACGAGGGGTTATGGATTTTCGTGATCGTGGCGGCGGCCCCGCTGGTGTACAAGTACTTGTTTGGAGGAAAGGTGAGCGAGCAGGCGCTGGCGGCGGCGAAAACGACGGCTCTGGTCTTTGTCGGACCGTTGGTGCTTGGACGCGGCCGAAAGAGCAAGATTTATTTTATGCCGCTGATGGGCACGCTGAATGTGTTGCGGGATACTCTCGGCTTTTTCGGCGATACGTTGTCGTACGCGCGGCTGATGGCGCTGGGCTTGTCGGGGGCCTTTCTGGCGATGACGGTAAATGACATCGCCTCGCTCGTGCTGCCGATCCCGTACGGGATCGGGATCGTGATGGCTATTTTCATCCTGGTCTTCGGCCACACGTTTAATATTGTGATCAACGCGCTGGGCGGGTTCGTCCATTCGCTCAGGCTCCAGTACTTGGAATTCTTCTCGAAGTTCTTCACCGGCGGAGGCCGGCCGTTTGAGCCGTTTGCGGAAGTGCGGGAGCATACGGTAGTTCGTTCGGAATTGGAGTAGCATGTGATGCGGTTTGACAGGAGAAGGAGGCTTCTGGGATGGAAGGTACGGTGGACCTCACAGGATTAACCATTGCTTTTATCGGCGCCGCATTCGCGTTCCTGATGGCGGCGCTTGGATCCGCTGTCGGAACCGGCATTGTGGGCCAGGCCGGCTCGGGAGTGGTCAGCGAAGACCCGGCCAAATTCGTCAACATGCTGATCTTGCAGGCGCTGCCCGGTACGCAGGGATTCTACGGATTCGTTGCGTTGATGTTCGTGATCAATGTCGTTCTCGGTGGGGAGAATCTTCCCACGGCCGCGCAGGGCTGGCAGATAGTGCTCGCCTGTGCGCCTATCGGGATTGTTGGATTCATCTCGGCCATCTTCCAAGGGCGCGTATGTGTGGCCGGAACAAGCCAACTTGCAAAACAACCGGGCACGTTGGCGCCGGCCCTCGTGTTCGCGATTGTTGTCGAAACATACGCGGTGCTCGCCCTCGTTTCGACGCTGATTCTCCTGCTCAGGGTCCAGCAAGGTCTGCAAGTTTCATGAGGCGCATGATCAATCATGGCACTGGAAGATATTCTTAAGAAAATCAATGAGGAGGCGCGCGCCGAAGCCGATTCTCTGTTGTCGCTCGCTCGTGCGGAGGCGCAATCGATCAGGGAAAAAGCGCGCCGAGAGGCCGATGACCTGAAAGCAACGCTGATGCGAGAGGCCGAGCGGCGGGCAAAAAGTCATGCTGAGAGAATAAGGATTCTGGCCGGACTCGATCAGCGCAAGGAAATCCTCGCAGTGAAGAAGCGGCTAGTGGATGAGAGCATTGAAGAGGCGAGGAAGAAAATTCTGAACCTCCCACCCGAGGAGTATCTGGCGTTCCTGAAGCCGCTGATCCTTAACGCAGTCGAATCGGGAAATGAGGAAATTGTTCCCGCTGAACGAGAGAAGGATCTTTTTACCGCAGCATTTCTCAGGAGTTTGAATGATGCGTTGGGCCCTGAGCGAGGGCATCTGCGGCTGAGCGCAGAGGCAGGCGCTTTTTCCGGCGGATGCGTATTGCGGGAAGGCAATCGGGAGACCAATTTGACGCTCTCAAGCCTGATCGAGTCAAACCGCGACATGCTGGAGCCTCAGGTGGCGCGGGTTTTGTTCGGTGAAACCAAACAGCATGGATGACTACCGGTACACATATGCAGTTGCGCGAATCAGCGTTCTCAGCACCAGGTTGATCGACAAAGCTTTCGCGTCAAGAGTGCTCGCGGCAGAGCCGCGCGAGATACTAAGAATGCTGAGCGAAACGGATTATGCTCAAAGCTTCGCGAGTATCGAGGATCCGGCCGACTTCGATCGCGGGCTGATCATCGAGCTGGGAAAAACGTACGACCTGCTCCACCACATCTGCCCGGAAAAAGAAGTGATCGAACTGCTGCGCAAGCGGTATGATTTCCACAATCTCAAGGCGCTGCTGAAAGCGCATCTGTTGGAAGTTCCCGCCAACGGATCGATCATCGACCTCGGGACGTATGCTCTTGAAAAGCTTTCAGCCACGGTCAGCGAGAATGCATACCGTTTTGTACCCGATTACATCCGCGACACGGCACTTCAAGCGGTGGCCGCATATGAGAAGACGCAGAAGCTGGAGGAGATCAGCCGTATCTGCGACCGCGCGATGTGGATGCATCTCATCGAGCGGGCTCGAGAAGTCGGGAATGAGATCGTAATCGATCTGTTCCGGAAGCATATCGATTTTGTCAATATCAAGACATTTATTCGGATAAAAGAATTTGCAGAGGATCGGGACGTTCTAAACGCATCCTTCATTCCTGGCGGGAGCTACACTATTGACTTTTTCCTCCACTCCCTCGACGAGCAGATCAGCATGTTCCTCACGCACCTGGACAGGGGAAGCGAGGATCGGAGGGTGCTGTCCGAAGGCCTCAGCAGGTGGCCGGAAGACAGATCATTCTGGCGACTCGAGCTCGCCATCGATAATTATTTCCTCAACCGGTTTTATCAGATGCGCAACGCGCTTTTCAGCATCGCTCCCCTGATCTATTACCTTTTGAGGAAAGAATCAGACGGGAAGTTTCTTCGCACCGTGATAAAGAGCAAGATGATTGGAATGGCGCGAAATGAAATCGAGGAACGCGTGAGGTTCCTGTATGTCTGAGATAGCTTTCATAGGGCCGCGCGATTCGATTTGGGCGTTTGCCGCGCTCGGAGCCGATGTATTCTTTTCCGATGAGCACGCCTCGCCCATGCGCCTTGTTACCGAGGTTTCACAGAAACCGTTTCGAATTATATTCGTCACAGAAGACGTATATGAGGCGACAAGAGAGCGAATAGATGAATTCACGGAAAAAGCGATCCCAACGTTCGCCGTTATTCCCGCAGTTACCGGAAGCCGGGGCGTCGCCGCCCAAATGATTCGCACATCCGTCAGAAAGGCTATGGGTTCTGAATTAATGTAAGGGAAAGGGTTAATCCTGTAGGTATTGATTTTTGGGGGCGTTTATAGACGGATTTTGATCTTGCAGGACATGGAAGAAGAAATGAATTTCCTCATAGAGGTGGAGGAATCGGGATGAAGCAAACAGCCAAGGGAACAATCATTAAGGTTTCCGGTCCGCTCGTGATCGCCGAGGGAATGTCCAACGCGAAGATGTACGACGTCGTGCACGTGAGCGAGAAGAATCTGGTCGGCGAAATCATCGAACTCCGCGGAGACAGGGCTTCTATTCAGGTTTATGAGGATACGCAGGGGCTCGGGCCGGGCGAACCCGTCGAAACGACCGGACAGGCGTTGAGCGTCGAGCTCGGGCCGGGAATGATCGAGTCGATTTACGACGGCATTCAGCGTCCACTCGACAAGATCATGTCCCTGGCCGGTAGCCTGATCACGCGCGGGATCTCCGTGCCGGGACTCGACCGCGACAAGAAATGGGATTTCAAGGCAGCCGTCACGGTAGGACAAACGGTGTCGGCCGGCGACATCATCGGCACGGTTCAGGAAACCACCTTGGTCGAGCACCGAATCATGGTCCCGCCAGGCCTGAAAGGCGAGGTTTCGGCTATCGAAAGCGGACAGTTCACCATCACCGATGTGGTGGCCGAGCTGAAGGTTAATGGAAAGACCCATCAACTGACGATGATGCAGCGTTGGCCGGTCCGTTCGCCGCGGCCATACAAGGAAAAGTTGATGCCGAATATCCCGCTGATCACGGGGCAGCGCGTCATCGATGCCTTCTTCCCTATCGGCAAAGGAGGCACCGCGTGCGTGCCCGGCCCGTTCGGCGCCGGCAAGACGGTCGTGCAACACCAGCTTGCGAAGTGGGCCGATGCCGAGATCGTCATTTTCGTCGGATGCGGCGAGCGCGGCAACGAGATGACCGACGTGCTTCTGGAGTTCCCGGAGCTGAAGGATCCGCGCTCGGGCGAGCCGCTGATGAAGCGGACGGTGCTGGTGGCGAATACTTCGAACATGCCGGTGGCCGCGCGCGAGGCATCGATGTATACCGGCATCACGATGGCGGAATACTTCCGCGACATGGGGTACAGCGTTGCGATCATGGCGGATTCGACTTCCCGCTGGGCCGAAGCGCTGCGGGAAATGTCCGGCCGCCTCGAAGAGATGCCCGGCGAGGAAGGCTATCCCGCTTACCTGCCGACCCGGATAGCGGAATATTATGAGCGAGCCGGCCGCGTCGTCTGCCTTGGCTCCAACGCTCGCCATGGGGCCATCAGCGCCATCGGCGCCGTCTCCCCGCCGGGCGGAGACCTCTCCGATCCGGTCGTGCAGGCTACTTTGAAAGTGGTGAAGGTGTTCTGGAGTCTCGAAGACAAGCTCGCGTACGAGCGCCATTTTCCGGCAATTAATTGGCTCACCAGTTATTCTCTCTATCATGAGAATATGCGCGGGTTCTTCGAAAAGGAGGTTGCGCAGGACTGGACGAATCTGCGATTGGATTCGATGTCGCTCCTGCAGAAGGAATCGGATCTGAAGGAGATCGCGAGACTCGTGGGCGTGGATGCTCTCTCGCCGTCCGACCGCCTTGTGCTCGAGACGGCACGCTCGATCCGTGAAGATTTCCTCCACCAGAATGCATTCCACGAGATTGACAGTTATGCGTCGTTTTCGAAACAATATAAAATGCTGAAGAACATAATCCGGTTCCACCATGCGGCCGACGAGGCCATCGAGCAGGGAGCCGCCATCGAAGAGATCGCCGGTTTGCCGGTGAAGGAAGAAATCGGCCGCATGCGTTATACGACCGAGACCGAACTCGCCAGACTCGACGAACTCGGCGGCAGGATTGGAGAGCAGATACAATCTTTGACGAAACGAACCGAGCAAGAGGGATAAGATGGTAATAGAGTACCGAACGATACGCGAAATTGTTGGCCCGCTGGTTCTGGTGGGCGAGACCACGGGCGTGAAATATGACGAGTTGGTGGAGCTCGAAATGCCCGGCGGTGAGATCCGTCGCGGGAAAACGCTTGAAGTGGCCGGCGATACCGCGCTTGTTCAACTGTTCGAGGGCGCGAGCGGCATCAACATCCACGACTCGAAGGTACGTTTCCTGGGGCGTGGACTGGAACTTGGACTCTCCCCCGACTTGCTCGGGCGCGTGTTCGACGGAATGGGCAGGCCGATCGACGACGGCCCGGCGATCATCCCCGAAAGACGTGTCAACATCAACGGGAATCCAATCAATCCGTATGCGCGCGCATATCCATCGGAATTCATCCAGACCGGCATCTCGGCCATCGATGGCCTCAACACGCTGGTGCGCGGGCAAAAGCTGCCGATTTTCTCCGGTTTCGGACTTCCCCATGCCGAGCTGGCGGCGCAGATCGCACGCCAGGCGACCGTGCGAGGAACCGAGGAGCACTTCGCAGTCGTGTTCGGCGCGATGGGAATCACCTTCGAGGAATCCGACTACTTCATCTCCGACTTCAAGCGCACGGGCGCCATCGATCGCGCGGTCCTGTTCGTCAATCTTGCCGACGACCCGGCCATCGAGCGCATCTCGACGCCGCGAATGGCTTTGACGGCGGCCGAGTATCTCGCGTTCGACCTGAAAATGCACGTGCTCGTAATCCTTACGGATATGACCAACTACTGCGAAGCTCTGCGCGAGATATCCGCGGCGCGCAAGGAGGTGCCCGGCCGGCGCGGCTATCCCGGCTACCTGTACACCGACTTATCCACCATATACGAGCGGGCAGGCCGCCTCAAACAGAGTACCGGCTCGATCACGCAGATACCGGTCATTTCGATGCCGGAAGACGATAAGACGCACCCGATCCCGGACCTGACCGGCTACATAACCGAAGGGCAGATCATCCTCGATCGCGTCCTGCATCGAAGGGGCATCTATCCGCCAATCAATGTGCTGCCCTCTCTCTCGCGCCTGCGCGACAAGGGCATCGGCAGAGGCAAGACGCGCGAAGATCATGCTGACGTTTCGAATCAGCTCTTCGCCGCATACGCGCGCGGAAAAGAAGTGCAGGAACTTGCGGTAATCCTTGGCGAGGCCGCTCTCACGCCGGAAGACAAGGCATTCTTCAAGTTCGCCGATGTGTTCGAGGATGAATTCGTCAGGCAGGGCGGCGACGAGAACAGGACCATCGAGGAAACCATCGCCATCGGCTGGAACCTGCTTACGCTGCTGCCGAAGAGCGAACTCAAAAGAATTCGACAGGAATACATCGACAAGTACTACCCGCAAAAGGTCGAGGCTCAATGATTCTCAGGGTCAACCCCAACCGCATGGAACTGCTCAAGCTGCGACGCAGGCTCCAGCTTGCCCGGCGCGGCCATAAGCTGCTCAAGGATAAGCAGGAAGAACTGATGCGCCGGTTCATGGTGCTGGTTGGAGACGCCCGCAAGCAGCGCGAACAAGTCGAGGAAGAACTCCAGAGAGCGATGCGTTCTTTCTTTCACGCCCGGCTCGAAGTCCTGCAGCCTGAGATGGAGGAAGCGCTCAGATTCACCCAAAATGAAATCACGCTCAAGAGCAGGATTGAGCCAATCATGAACCTGCGCGTGCCTCATTTTCAAGTCGAATCGCGAGGAGAATGTGGATACAGCTTTCTTGACATCACCGGCGACCTCGACAGATCGCTGACATCGCTCGAAGCTCTGCTGCCGCGCATGATCGGAATGGCGCAGACCGAAAAACACGTATCCATGCTCGCTGACGAACTTGAACGCACGCGCCGCCGCGTGAATGCGCTCGAACATATCCTCATCCCCTCTCTCCAGGAGACCATCAAGTACATCAGCAACAAGCTGAGCGAGCTCGAGCGCGGCAACATCACCCGCCTCATGAAAGTCAAAGATATCGTCCGGAAGCACTAAGGCGACCGTTTTGTTGCAGAGACCCTCCCTGATTCTATTCGCATTTAGCCTATTGACTAAATATTTCTTCTGTGATATAAATTCTTCTATCCCTCCGCTTTTTACACAAGAATAATATTCCTGAGCAAGAGGAACAATCGCCGGCGGCGGGGAAAGATATTGTTTTCGTTCCTGATGATGAAAAAGACCTGTCGAGTGTTCCGTTTTTCTCTTGCCCGGCGCGACAACTATTGGGAGTGAAGGAGGGCGTTGTGATGAGAAGGCAGTTGCTTTTCTTAGTGTTCACGCTGTTATTGACCGCTTCGGTGCATGCGGTGCCGCTTGATCTTACGAGTGCGGGGATGGAAGTTATCGCGCCGAATCAGTTCATCCTGCACAACGGCTTACTGGGCTCGAAGTTTTATTGGGGGACTTTCCAGTGGAACGCGGCGGAGAACGTTTTCGCTCCGACCGGCTATGGACTGAAAACCCCCACGTTTGCGACCGCAGAATATTTTCCTCTCCATGTCGGCGACAGTTGGACGTATAGCTGCTCGGACGGCGGCACTCTTACAGCGACCATCACCGGTACGGAGCAAATCTGCGGGTTGACTTGCATGCGGAAGGAATGGTCGAACGGGGTTACGGACTGGTATATAAATGACGGCTCCGGCTGGTGGTATGCGAAAACAGCCGACTCCTCCGGACAAAGCGTTACTTATTGTCCTCCGCTGATGATGAGCCCGCCGCAGCTTTACCTGGGTTTTTCTTCACAAGCTCCGTATGAGAACCTGCCCCTTAGGGATTCCGGCGGAGTGCAGACCGGTAATTTGACCGGCTATTACAGCTTTACCGGAAATCTTTTGGAAGACGTAAGCGTTCCCGCCGGCACGTTCACCGATTGTTTGCGGACCAATCGGATAAACACGTTGACCGAAACATGGGGAGGCGGAACGAAAACCACCATATACGAGGACTGGTGGGCGAAAGGAGCGGGGGGAGTAAAACGCGTTCTGACCGTCATTTGGGCAACAGCTGACGGAATGTCAACTCTTACCTACACCTTGGGAATGAGGCTGGAGACCGCGACGGTAGGCGGTATTACATACGGTGCTGTTGGCGCCGGCGTGAGCGAGTAGGATTTCGCTATTTAGAACTGCGGCAGATATCGCCGATGTGCCAGGAGCAGGTCGTCGAGCATTTTCTTTGGGTTGCTCGAGTTGCGGCTCAAGGGATCGCGCCGCAGATATTCGAGCGCGGCCGACCGGTCACCCCCAAGCGCCGCCTGTACTATCAGGGACTGATTTTCTGCATGCGGCAGGATGAGGTCGCAAATCGGCCCGGGCAGCCCGATTGGTTCGCATGGCTCCGCGGAATTGAGTGATATCGTGCCGAGCGTTTCCACGACGCAGTCGTTCGGCAGATTTTTGATTTGGCCGGTATTCGGCAGATTGACGACGTCGATGATCGGATTGATTCCGCCCGCAAGGGCCGCCAGTATTTCGGATATCGTTTCAGTTGATTTCTCGTGTGGCAGCGGGAAATTACCCTCGAGCATCCCGTGCACATACGCCCGCATCGCGGCAAGCCAGGATTCGCCGCGTTCCTTTATGGAAGTGGGTTTGATCTGATATCTGAACTCCGTCTGCGCGACGTCCTTGAGGTAGCCTTCAAAGAATTCAACAATATGCCGGTCACCGGCGGCTGGTAGATATCCGAGCTGTTTGAACAGCTCTATCTTCAATTTCGCGTGATCGATTGTGGAGGGCGCAAACATCTCCTTCACGTCCTGGTCGTGCACGCGAAACGGGGTTGGATTTTTGGACCATTGCCGGAGCATTTGGAATCCATCCCGCCCATTCATCGACAACCTCAACAGCCAGATAAAATGATTGACTCCGGCGACTGTAAAATCAAGCTTCGTAGTCTCCGGCAGGCCCACCATGCTTTTCACGATGAAGAGCACCCCCTGCAATTCATGACATAATCCGATTGTTTTGATTTTAGTCGTTTTTTTAATTGCGAGACAGAGCGTGGACATTGGATTCGTAATGTTGATCAGCCATGCCCGCGGGCACTGCTTCTCCATGTGCTTCGCGATATTCACCAGCACAGGGATACTGCGCAGCGCGCGCGCCAGTCCGCCCGGCCCCACCGTGTCCCCCACCGTCTGATTCACGCCGTACCGGGCTGGAATCTCCAGGTCATTCGCCATCGTTTCGAAACCGCCGGTGGAAATGGTGACGATAACAAAGTCGGCATCCTGAAGCGCCTCGGCTTCGTCCGTAGTAGTCCGGATCCTGCAATCAGATCCCTTATCCGCAATCATTTTCCTGCTGAGCTCGCCGATGATTTTCAGCGGTTCGGGTGAGATGTCTTCCAAGATGATGGTGCTGCCGTTCAGCGAGGGTGTCAACAAGATATCGTTAACGATTGTCGGGGCCCAGTTATAGCTGCCGCCCCCGATGATAACGATCCTGGCTGGAATTTTTGGATCATTGAGCGGTTTCATGGCTCCCCCCTTCTCGGCCGACTCCGGGCGCGGCGTCATCAATGATGCAAGCCCAGAAATCTCTTGATTTAATGATTTTAACATAAGGATTCAGTTGCTGAATCTGATCGAGCAGTTCCTGCTCGCGCACGCCGGGATCAAGCAGTAGGACCAGTTGTCTTGTCGCCGCCAGGTTGCGAGATTGCGGCAGCAATTCTTCGATGTCGGCAAAACTATGAGTCCTTTCAGCGCCGCGCCGGTCTATTTTATCGTAATTCATAAGATAGATGAGGAACGGCGATTCCTTTATCCGACTAGAAATGATTATCGAATGTGACGGAGGCAATGAACGGATGAATTCAGCCGCTTTTCTTGGTTGAGCGGATCTCCCGAACGACGAATCGGTGTCGACGAAAGTAATGAACATGCCGCTGAAAAGGACTCCGCAGAGGAGAAGGAGCACGAAAACCTTGGAAATCGAGGCACTGAAGTGGAAATGGGAGATCTTGCCGCTTTCCCACAGATGGGCCAGCACGATTCCGGCGAGCATCGCAGGGATTGGCACCAGCGTCGCAAACAACCGCCTCTCCTCAAACCCAAAACCGACGGCGGCGGGCAAGAAGGCCACGGGAATCCAGAGGAGGATCAAGAGATCCTTCCCATTCTTCCGGGCAATGAGGATGCCGACACCCAGAAGAGCCAGTCCGCTCACGATGGGGTTCGGCCGGAAAACAGGAGCGGGATGTCCCGGGTCGCGCACCCATTGAAAGAGGGTCTCAACACCGCTCCACAGATTCGCCAAGAGCAAAGAGACCGGAGTCATGCCATGATATTGTGCGGCAACAATGAAGTTGCTTGATGAAGAATAAATCGATAAGAGCTGCTGGACGTTTTCTCGCCCGAACGTCAGATGCGGCGTCAGCACCAGAAGGAAAGCAGCCGTCATTGAGGCCGCCTCGCCAGCCAAAATTGTCCAGTTCACTTTCCTCAAAAGGATACTGCCGCCGAGGGCTGCGGCAAATGCGAATGGCGCCATCACCGCATTAGCCAGATACAGATAGAGGGTCGCGCCGGTAAGCAGTCCGAGCACGGCAAAATTCTTCCGGCCGCCGTTCTGAGCGGCGCGAAAAACGAAAAAGAACAGGAGGATCAGGAAGAGAGGACCCTCGATCTCGTGTACCCCGAACTTGCTATACCCGATATGCCATGGGTCGACGGCCAACAGAAATGCGGCAAAGACTGCGGCACGATTTCCCCACGTCTGCCGCACGAGAAAATAGAGCAGCAGGATACTGAGCGTTCCTTCAACCGCCGAGACGCTGCGATGCTGAAACAGGCCAACCCCTGCCAGCCAGAATGCAAGACGAATGGCTAAGATTTTTATCAGGTACGGTTTTGAATAGTGCGGTTGCGAAAAAAATGCGGCGGGGTCATCCCCTATTTCCAGCGCCGCCCTCGCGAAGAGCTGTTCATCGATCGTATAGCGCGTAGGGAAAACATCAAGCTGGTAGAGACGAACAAGCAGCCCAACTGCGAGGATGGAAACCAATACTGCCCTCGCCGATCCGCCCATTGAAACCGTTTGGCTGGCGCCGCAATTACGCTGGCCGATCCACCCCAAAATAATAACCGCGGGAATCACCGCAATGTATACAAAGAGACTTTCAGTGAGCGCCGGCAGAAGCATGAAAGAAAAGCCGATGGCGATCAGAAAGAGCCACAGATTGTTCCGCAAAGCAACATTCGACCGGGCAACAATCCCCGCGGCAACGGTCAGGCAGCAGAAAATGACGGCGACGATGGAAGCTGTCACGTTGTATCTGCCCCATGAACTCAATTCTCCGCCCGCGCCGACCGCGGCATTCATGAGCGGAGCAAGTTCCTGAAGCACAAAACCCTGTCCGTACGCCTGAAATATGAGGTGCCGGTACGTCAGGGAAAAAATTGCGAGGAAAAGAACGGCAACGGCCGCACTCGGGAGAATTTGACGGGCATTGCGCAGGATATCCAGCCGTTCGCGAAGTTGCACAGCAAGAGAATGTCTCAAGAGGAGCCCTGCCTCCTGTTCAACGGCAGGGATAGATTGGTGCGCAAGGCATGTGTTTGCAGAACCATACCTAAAATCTTATATCCGAAAAGAGATTACTGTCAACAAGAGGCGCGCTCAGTATTTGCAGACGGCGGGTCTTATTGAGTTGGCAGGATGGGCTATTCCGTTAGAAGGGCCGGGGAGTGAGCTATGCCATTTGTTTCCCAGTACCACAAGACGGTCTCTACCATTGCCTGGACATCGTCCTTCTGCGGAGAATAACCGATTAATTGGCGGGCTTTCGTGATGTCGAAAACGTAATCGGCAAAGGCAACCTCGTGATATTCATCCAGCAGCAACGGCCGGCCGATGGCCGAGGTCAGCTTGATTGCGGCTCGGGCCAACATCTTATTGACGTGGCTCACCTTGGATCGCGAGCCGGTTCGCTCGACCAGCCGAAAGATCGTATCGCGCACGGGGAGCACTCGGTCGGGATCCGAGCAGATATTGAAAACCTCACCCGCCGCCGCCGGCTCCTCCGCCGCCAAAAGGCATGCTTCCACTACGTCCGAGGAGGCTACCGCCTGGTACCGGTTTGAGCCATCGCCGATGATGCGCACCGTGCGCCCGCGGCCGAGGTCATCAAACATCTTCGTAAAGAACCTCTCGTGATAATAGCCGGGACCCAAAATCATCGGCATGCGCAGCGCGACTGTTTCGATGCCGAAATCGGCCGAATGACGAGCGCACATTTCTTCGCAGTCCAGTTTTGTGCGGCTGTATGGACCCAGCAGCTTCTTCGGGGCATCTTCGGTTACCGGCACCCGGTCGGGAACTCCGTAGACTTCAACCGAGGAAGAATATATGAACCGCCGAACAGACTCTGCAACCGAAGCCATCAGCATTGTCTCAGTGCCGCGCACGTTGATCGAATACATGTTTTCCGCAGAAGCCTTCGATTGGGGCAGCAGCGCGGCGAGATGGAACACTACATCCACTCCTTTGCAGGCCGCGCGAGCGGTCTGGGCATTGCGTACGTCACCCCTCATGAATTCTACTCCAGATTCGCCAGTCGGCTGGGCATCCCTGCCGATGAAACCAGCTCGCCCTACGCCTGCAAAATCGTTCAGGTCGATCACCCGCACGTTGTGACCCCGGGCGATCAGTTCCTCCGCGAGGCGTCGGCCGAGCAGCCCGCATGCTCCGGTAATCAAGGCGAACAAAATCGAACCCCTCTTCTTCACTTTGTCAGCAAAAAACTGTGTTAATTATGCCGCACCCGTCCAGAATATGCAAGAACAAAGCCAGAATCAGGAATCGTCCCTCGTTTTTTGGAAGCAAGCCCTGGAACAGCCATTTGAGAAGGGGGGAATCATTTCGTGCGGGTCTGGTGTAGGGGAAGCCTGGAGCGCGCTCGCCTGAACGAACGGTTAATCAGCGGCATGGCTCATCTGTTCAGGTGAGAAAAGGGGTCAGGAATCGAGCCAAACGTATGATTTAACTGTTGACAGGCGGCTGATCTCGTGGTAAAATGACGGCATGACGGTATTGTGACACCATGTCAGAAAGTCTGAAATGACCGGACGAGTCAGAATCTTACAAGAACGGCAAGCGAGGATGGATTTGATCCTGAATGCTGCCGAGCGATTGTTCGTGGAGAAGGGGTATGCTGATACCTCCATCAATGATATTGCGGAGGCGGCCGATTTCAGCCGCACCTCCATCTATCAATATTTCAGCAGCAAAGAGCAGATTTATGTTAACATCCTGATGCGCTACACCGACCTTTTGACCGAGCGAGTTGCGGAGGCTGTCACCAAATCCAGCCACACCATAGGCAAGATACGTACATTTCTTGAAGAACTGCGGTTGATGATCAAGTTGAAGCCGAACTTCTTCGAGCTGTACTTCATTCAACGCCATCAGGTGGAGCCCCGCCTATCGCCGGAGTTGAGGGCGCGGCTCAACGCAAAACGGCGCGAGTTGGAAAATGTATTCCGCGATTTTTACCGTGAGGGCGCCGAGCGAGCGGAGGTTCGGAACTTGCGGGCGAAGGATGCATCCAACCTGTTTTTCGCGCAGATCATGGGTATGATGCTTTTGCACGAGTACTATGGCGGAGAGTTTGATGTCACGCTCGACGAGCATTTGGATAAATCTCTGGAAATGTATTTCGAGTACGTAAAGAATACGAATTCCCAATGAGGAGGCGGAATCATGGCACGAGGAGCGGAGATTTTATCACCCCAGGAAGAAAGGATACAAAGCGGTCAGAAGATCGGGCTGGTGAACGTTGAGGCCCAGAAGAAGCGGTTTCGGATTCACAAGATGCTCGAGGGCTTTCGCGACAAGCCGATCCGCATGAATCTGGAGCGGGCGCGCCTGTTGACCGAATCGTTCAGCCAGACCGAGGGTCAGCCGACCATTCTGAGGTGGGGCAAGGCGATGGCCCACATTCTGAACAACATGCCGATCCACATCGAGGAGCATGATCTGATTGTCGGCGCCGCCGGTCCGCCCGGCCGATATGCCGTCTTTTTCCCGGAACTCGAAGAGCGTTTCTTTGCGCAGGAGGCTCAGCCGAGTCAGCCGGGCGACTCGCTGATGATCACGGA
Organism: Candidatus Abyssobacteria bacterium SURF_5; assembly: GCA_003598085.1. Lineage (NCBI taxonomy): Bacteria > Pseudomonadati > Candidatus Hydrogenedentota > Candidatus Abyssobacteria > Candidatus Abyssobacteria bacterium SURF_5. The sequence continues at coordinate 30,411 of QZKU01000039.1, read as the reverse complement.
AGACGACGTGCGGATCATCAACGAAGAGCTCAAGCCGTACTGGGAGAAGAAGCATTATCATTCCGCATACATCAATGCGCTCCCGGAAGAGACGAGGCGAATCGTGGAGTTGTACTGCATCATCACGGCGACGGCGACCGCCCGCTCCTGTCTGGCATGGAATCACGATTACGAGAAAGCGCTCACGCGCGGGATCAGGGGGGTCAAGCAGGAGGCCGAGTTGCGGCTTTCTTCACTCGATCCGGTCGATCCGAAAAACTTGGTCGAGAAGATCCCGTTTTTGCAGGCGGTCATCATGACGTGCGACGCCATCGTCAATTTCGCTCATCGTTATGCGAAGCTGGCCCGCGAGATGGCGAAGGCGGAAAAGAACAAAATCAGGAAATCGGAACTTTTGGAAATTGCCGAGGTGTGCGAATGGGTTCCGGAGAATCCGGCACGCACATTTCGCGAGGCGGTGCAATCGCAGTGGCTGATCCAGACGGTTTCGCGGCTGGAGCAGCGTATCGGCGGAACGGTCGGCAATGGCCGCATCGACCAGTACCTGTATCCCTACTACGAGAAGGACATCGAGGAGGGCCGTCTGACGAAGGATCAGGCGATGGAACTTCTCGAGTGCCTGTGGCTCGGAATGGCGCGCAATGTGGAAATTTATGCCACCCCGGGCACATTCTCGTATACCGACGGCTATGCTCACTGGGAGGCAACGACACTCGGCGGCGTGAACACGGACGGCAAAGACGCTACCAACGAGCTGTCGTATCTCATGCTGCAATCCAAGCGCGAATTCCCGCTGAATTATCCCGATCTTGCCGTACGAATTCATTCGCGGACGCCGGAGCCGTTCCTGCACGCGGTCGCCGAGACCATCAAAGAGGGCACAGGATTTCCAAAGCTGTTCTTCGACGAGGAAATCATCCCTCTCTTTCTGGCGAAGGGAGCACCCGTCGATGAGGCGAACGATTATTGTATCGCCGGCTGCACGGAGACGAAGATGCTGAACCGCGATGGGGTCACCACGGGCTGTGCCTGGGTCAATGTCGGCGCCATCATCGAGATGACGCTGAACGACGGCAGAGTCAAGTTGTTCGGAGACCAGCGATACGGCGTTTCAACCGGGGACGCGCGTTCTTTTTCGTCTTACGACGAACTGTGGCATGCATTCAGCCGGCAGGCGGAACATATCATGAAGCACACGTTCGCCCAACAATACGTGGCCGACAAGCTGAAGGGCCAGTTCATAGCCGCGCCAATGTCATCGATGCTTCACGATCTGTGCATGAAGGAATGCATCGATATGCACTCGGGGCCGATCCCGGGCGCACTGTATCTCGGCTTCATTGATACGCTCGGATTTGCAACGGCGATGGATTCGTTGGCGGCAATCAAGAAACTGGTGTTCGACGACAAAAAGCTGACCATGGCGGAATTGTTGGATGCGGTCGACACGAATTTCGAGGGTAAAGAAGCAATTCGGCAGATGTGCCTGAACGCGCCCAAATACGGCAATAACGATCCCTACGTCGACTCAATCGGGCACGACATCGAGGAGATGTTCATCAACCTTACTCGCAGCCACAAGACGGCTTTTGGCGGCGAATTGGATATCCGGTACGTCACGATCACGGCGCATGTTCCTTTCGGAGCGGTTCTCGGCGCAACACCCGACGGGCGCAAAGCCGGCGAGCCGATATCCGAAGGCGTGAGTCCGGCGCAGGGGTCGGACCGGAACGGTCCGACGGCGAGCCTGGTCTCGATCGCCAACACCAGATGCGCGGCATATAAAGAGCGCGCCGCGCGTTTGCTGAACATGAAGATCAGCCCGTCGGCGGTTGCGGGATCGGAAGGCACGAGGAAGCTGATGTCGATCATCAGGACCGCATGCGATCTCAAGTTGTGGCACCTGCAATTCAACATTATCAACAGAAAGACATTGCTTGCCGCACAGAAGAATCCCGAGAAGTACCGCGACCTGCTCGTTCGAGTTGCCGGCTACAGCGCCTACTTTGTGGACCTCACTCCGCAGCTTCAGAATGAGATAATCACGAGGACCGAACACACGTTCTAGCGAACAGGCTTGCGGACCGGTGTCCTTGTCTCGTTTTTTTGGATTTTAAGGGGAAGCTTGGGGACAGACAGCCTTCGAATGCAACTTGAGAGGAATGTCAGTCCCCAATTTTTCTGAGTTCTCCGGACGGTATCCGAAAAGCGAAACGTGAGGGTAACCTGTCTTGGGAAGGAAGCGTGATGAAAACGGGGCTCATCTTTAATATTCAGAAGTTTTCCTTACACGACGGGAAAGGTATTCGCACCCTTGTTTTCTTCAAGGGCTGTCCCCTATCCTGCAGGTGGTGCTCAAATCCGGAGGGACAGTCTTACGGGCCGGAGCTTGCGTACAAGAGAGCGAAATGCATTGGCGCCGCGGAATGCGGCCTGTGCATGCGCGCATGCAAGAATGAGGCAATCCGGGCGGATGAGGAGGGCAAGGCCCGGATCGATCGCGTATTGTGTGACAACTGCGGCGAATGCGTTGAGGCATGTCCGTCGAAGGCATTGGAATTGATGGGCAAGCGCATGAGCGCGGATGAAATCATCCGTGTTGTCGAGCAGGACAGCGCCTTTTATGCGAGGTCGGGCGGCGGCCTCACCTTCAGCGGTGGCGAGCCGGTTTCACATGCTGCGTTCGCGATCGAGTTGCTGGAGAAAGCACGCAGCCGGGGATTAGATACCGCCCTTGAGACATCCGGTTACTGCCCATGGAGGGATATTGAGGCCGTTTGTCGGCACGTCGACCAGGTTTTTTTCGACATCAAGTCGATGGACGGCGACAAACATTGGACGTGGACGCGGACCAGCAACGAGCTGATCCTCGAAAATTTCCAGAGATTTGTGCGAACGTTCCCGCACGTACACCTGATCGTGCGAACGCCTGTCGTTCCCGGCTTCAACGACACGGTAGAAGATATCGTCAAGATTCGCCGATTCCTCAAGCAAATTGCCCCTTCAGCCGAACACGAACTGCTGGCATATCACAGATTCGGCGAGCCGAAGTATCAGCAACTCGGGAAAGCGTACGAGCTTGAAGGTGTGGAGCCGCCGTCAGCGGAAACGATGACACTGCTTCGGCAAAGCACCGCCTGAACGTCCCTTTCCTGCCGTTCCATTCCCTCGAATATACGTCATGTTCAAGCCGTTGACAGCCGCTCCCTTCGGGTGTTATATTTGCGCGAGGCGGGACCGCCCTGACAGTCCTGCGCATGTGTGTATTCCCTTCCAGAATCAGCATCCCGACGGGCGAAAGGATGGGTTACATGAGCGAAACGATTCGGATTGATGGGGGGACACTGGTAAGTCCCCGGGGTCGAGCACAGGTGAGCGTGCTTGTAGAGGATGGCAAAATAGCGGCACTAGGCCGTGGAACTGCTCTTTCATCGGCCGATCGCGTCATCGATGCCTCAGGTAAATATCTCCTGCCGGGCCTCGTTGACCCTCACGTGCATTTCCGTTACCTCGACACGCCGATCGACGAGTCGTTCCGTTTGTTGACTCGATCAGCCGCGGCCGGCGGCGTCACGACAGTCGTCCCTTTTATCGCTTCGATGGAAAAAATCACGGGTGCTTATGAGGTATTCAAGCAGATATTTGAATTTGCGGCTTATGTCGATTGCTCCTTTCACGCGATCATTTTCAAACGGGAGCAGGTCGGGGAAGTCCGCGATCTAATCGAAAACGGGATTAACTCCTTCAAATTTCTGCTGCCGTACAAGGGGACCGAAGCCATTCAAGGGGTGGGCGATATTGATGAAGGCCTTATTTTCATCGGGATGCGGGAGATCGCCAGGGCGGGCGGTATTGCAATGGTTCACTGCGAGAGCCCCGATATCTTTTTCCGATTGCGCGAGGAACTGCAGGCGTCCGGCGGGGCGGATATTCATTGGCACGATGCCCGTCCGAACGAATGCGAAGCGCAGGGGATTGCCACGGTCACGCATCTGGCGAAAATGACACGGTGTCCGCTGTATATCGTTCATGTTTCCATTCGAGAAGGAGGCGATCTAATACGTCGCGCACGCGCTGAGGGAGTAAGAGTATGGGCCGAGACATGCCCTCAGTATCTCTCGCTCACGCGGTTCGACACGGATAAAATTTGGGGGAAGGTGAATCCGCCGCTTCGGGACGTGAAAGACGGCGAGCAGTTGTGGCGGGAGCTTGACGAGGGAACAATTAATTGTGTCGGCTCCGATCATTGCCCGCTCTCACCGGAGGAGAAGGGCGAATTCTGGACGGCCAAGCCGGGGATGCCGGGCGTGGAGACAATGCTGCCGGTGATGCTTGATCGCGGAGTAAACGCCGGCCGCATTTCCCTCGAGAGGCTGGTCGAGGTGTGCTGCGAGAATCCGGCCAAGATTTTCGGGCTGTATCCTCTGAAGGGAACTATTCAAGTCGGTTCGGATGCTGATATAGTTATTGTTGATCTTAATCGAAAACAGAAAATCGAGATTGCAAAGATGCACGACGTCTACTCGTATTGCGCCTATGACGGCTGGCAGATAAAGGGATGGCCGATTCTGACCATGGTTCGCGGTCAGATTGTCATGCAGGACGGCGAGATTGTCGGCCAATCCGGCTACGGCAGATTTTCGGCGGCCGCGTTACTCCCTGCCTATCGTTGAGAAAGGGGGGGGAAAATGAAGACGATTACTGTTGCCGCTATCCAGATGGGTCCGTATCCGGGCAGTTACACGGCCAATATGGACAAAGCGGTCGAGAGGCTGGAGCACGCTGTTGCAGAATATTCTCCCGAGATCGTCTGTTTTTCGGAAATGATGACCGGCCCCTATTTCTGCAGGGTGTACGACGACGCGTATTTCCAATTCGCCGAGTCGATTCCCGGTCCGACCACGGAGATCATGGCCGCTCAGGCAAAGAGACATGCAATCAATGTCATCGCGACTCTGTTCGAGGAGGAAAACGGAACATATTACAATACCGCCGTCCTCTTCTCCAAGACAGGCGAACTTGTCGGGAAATACCGGAAGACGCATATTCCGAAATCGTCGTCGCCCATAATGAACAGCGACGAAAAATATTATTTTTCTCCCGGGGACCGGCTCCCGGTCTTCGAACTTGACGGACTCACGGTGGGTATTCTTATCTGTTTCGACCGTTCGTTCCCGGAGACGTTCCGCGTCCTGACGGTGAAGGGCGCCGAGATCATTTTCGTGCCTGTCTGTTCGTGGGGTGCTCGCGCCGACGCATTCCAATCGGAACTTCAGGTGAGAGCCATGGAGAACCAGGTTTTTGTTGTCGCGGTGAACAAGGCTGGATGGGAACAGATTGAGGGGGAAGACGGCGGCAGGGACCATTTCGGCAGGAGTTGCATCATTGGCCCGCTCGGCAAGATGGAGGCATATACAGGGAACGAGCCGTGGGGTATTGTCGCCGCCACGCTCCATTTGGACAAACGAGCTTTAATGAAGGACACCCTGGTGGACTGGATGAAGGAGAGACGGCCGGAGCTGTACCGTGAGTTGGGCCGGGAGAAGTGAAAGGTGGCCCCCTCGGTTGCATTTCGTTATTTTGCTATGCTAGACTAACCCGTTATCCGGTTGAAGATTCTGCTGTTTCTCCCCAATTATACATGCCGCAACCACAGAGAAAATTTCCGCCGTGGATAAAGAAACGGCTTCCGGCGCATCCTCAGGCCGATCGCACGAGGGACATCCTCGCGCGACATCGCTTGAATACGGTCTGCAGGAGCGCCCAATGCCCGAACACCGGCGAGTGTTTTGCGCGGGGCACAGCGACTTTTATGCTACTGGGGAATACGTGCACGCGCTCTTGCCGATTTTGCGCTGTCGAGAAGGGGGCTCCCGAGCCGCTGGATGTATCGGAGCCGGAGCGGGTTGCCCTTGCCGCGAGTGAGATGAAGCTTTCTCATGTGGTTGTAACTTCGGTGACACGTGACGACCTTCCAGATGGCGGCGCCGCCCACTTTGCTGCTGTCATCAGAGAGTTGCGCGCCAGGATGCCGGAAGCAACGGTTGAGGTGCTCGTCCCGGATTTTCAGGGAAGCAGGGAATCGGTGCGGGTTGTCGTTGAGGCCGGTCCCGACGTTTTCAACCACAACGTCGAGACGGTTTGGTCGCTCTACCCGCAGGTGCGGCCGCAGGCCGACTATCGCAGATCGCTGCGCATCCTGAAAACGGCAAAAGAATTGAAGCCGCAGATGCTGGTAAAATCCGGCCTGATGGTTGGCCTGGGCGAGAGGCCGGAAGAGGTAGAGGAGGTAATGAAGGACCTGTTACAGCACGGGTGCGACATTCTGACGATCGGGCAATATCTTCGTCCATCGCCACAGCATCTTCCGGTAGTAGAGTTTCTTGAGCCTTCGCATTTCGAGAGATATGGCGAGATAGCGAGGCGTATGGGCTTTCGGGCGGTCGCATCCGCGCCGTTCGTGCGAAGCTCGTATAACGCAAAAGCGGTTCAAAAGGAGGCAAATTCCAAATAGTTTCGGAGGTTACGGATGTTTGAAGTGAAGCTCCCCGATTTAGGCGATGGCGCCGGAGATGAAGCGATCGTCTCCAGTTGGCATTTCGAGGAGGGTGACGAGATCACTGAAGGCGATGACTTGGTGGAGATGACCACTGATAAAGCAACATTCAATGTTCCATCACCCCGCCGGGGGATTTTGTCAGAAATTCTCGCAGAGGAAGGCGATGTCATAAAGGTCGGCGAGGTGCTTGCCTTGCTTGAGGAGGAATAGCCGGAGTGCAGTATATCTCGAAGCACATGGAGCGGATTCCTCCGTACATGTTTGCACGGATTAATCAGTTAAAACTCGATGCCCGCCACGCCGGCAGGGACATTATCGATCTGGGGATGGGGAATCCCGATATTCCGACCCCGCATCATGTGATCGATAAACTGTGCGAGGTTGCCCGCGATCCCAAGGCACACCGATATTCGGCCTCGAAGGGAATCGCGCATTTGCGCCGGGCGATTGCACATTGGTATGAGCGGCGGTTTGGAGTCTATATCGATCCTGAAACAGAGGCGATCGCCGTTATCGGGTCCAAAGAAGGCATCTGTCATCTTTTTCTTGCGATTCTTGATGAAGGCGATCTTGTGCTGGTTCCGAGTCCGAGTTATCCGATTCATTATTTCAGCGTCGTGATAGCGGGCGGGCATCTGCATACTGTTCCGCTCACCGCGGAAAGCAATTTTTTGCCCGATCTCTCAAAGGTTGCGCACGAGGTCTATCCTCGGCCCAAGATTCTGATTTTGAGTTATCCGAATAATCCCACGGCACAAGTAGTGGACCTTGCATTTTTCGAGGAGGTCGTCGAGTTCGCGAAGAGGGAAAAAATACTGATTATCCACGACTTGGCATACAGTGAAATCTGCTTCGACGGCTACAGGGCCCCGAGTCTCCTTCAGGCAAAGGGGGCAAAAGAGGTGGGCATCGAATTTTATTCGCTCTCCAAGACGTACAACATGGCTGGATGGAGAGTAGGGTTCGCGGTTGGAAACAGACATGTCATAGCCGCGCTTGCAAAACTCAAGAGTTATTACGACTACGGCATTTTCACGCCGATTCAGGTGGCCTCCATCGCTGCGCTTGAAGGGGACCAGTCGTGCATCGAGGAAACGGTTTCCACCTACAGCCGGCGCCGCGATATCCTGGTCAACGGCTTGAACGGGATGGGCTGGAATGTGCCGCGCCCGAGGGCCACGATGTATGTATGGGCTCCGCTTCCGGACCGTTTCCGGACCCTTGGTTCCATGAAGTTTTCCGAGCTTCTGCTTGAACAGGCCCAGGTGGCGACCTCGCCCGGCGTTGGATTCGGAGCGGCCGGTGAAGGCTACCTGAGACTTGCGCTCGTGGAGAATGAGCGGCGCATCAGGCAGGCTTTGCGGGGAATCAAGAGGATGATGGAGATGAATGGGGAGAAACCGGACGTTTCTCCGGCGAAAAGGGAAAGGAAGAACTGATTATGGCTCTTTCCGAAAGAGCGCGCTGTTTAAAACCGTCGTCGACGCTGGCGATCACGGCAAAGGCCAAAGCGATGCGGGCGGAAGGAATAAATGTTATCGGTTTCGGCGCCGGCGAACCTGATTTCGATACGCCGGATCATATCAAAGCCGCCGCGATCCAGGCGATAAAGGAAGGTTTCACAAAATATACCGATGCCTCCGGCATGCCGGAACTGAAAGACGCCGTGGCGGCGAAATTCAGGAGAGACAACGGCATCGACTACGAGCGCGCCGAGATCACGATCGGGTGCGGCGCGAAACAGCTTATCTATAACATCTTCCAGGTGGTGTGCGATCCGGGGGATGAAGTGCTGATCCCCTCCCCTTTCTGGGTGAGCTATCCGGAACAGGTATGTCTGACCGGCGGCATCCCGAGCTTTGTTCAGACGCGCAACTTCAAGATGACTTCAGACCAGTTCGAATCGGCGATCACGCCGAAGAGCAAGCTGCTGGTGCTCAACAGCCCCAGCAATCCGACAGGCGCGGTTTATTCAAGGAAAGAGCTTGAAGCGATCGGAGAAGTTGCGCTTAGACATCGCATCCTGATTCTCTCGGACGAATGCTATGAGAGGATTCTCTACGACGGCAACGAACACCACAGCATTGCGTCGTTCGATAAAGGGCTCAAGGATCTGACGTTCACCGTCAATGCGGTCTCAAAAACCTATTCGATGACGGGCTGGCGCATCGGCTATGCCGGCGGCCCCGCCTCCTATATAAAGGCCATCGGCAACATGACCAGCCAATCGACGTCCAACCCCTGCTCGATTTCGCAGAAGGCATCGATTGCAGCGTTGACGGGAGATTACGCTTTGGTCGAAGTGATGCTGAAGGAGTTCGATAAGCGGAGAAGAATTCTTTCCGAGGGCTTGAACGAGCTTCTGCAGGACGATACTCCTCCGCCCGCAGGAGCGTTTTACTATTTCCCCAGCATCTCTTTCTTCGTCGACAGAAAACTCAGGGGTATTACCATCAGAACGGCCGACGATTTTTGCAAGGTGCTGCTGGACGTGGCAAGAGTCGCCGCCGTTCCAGGGACAGATTTCGGCGATTCCACCCGGGTCAGGTTCTCCTTCGCCACGTCGGAAAAGAATATCGGCGAAGGACTGAGCCGGATTTCGGACTGTGTCAGAGAGGCATGATAAATGAAAGAAGTAGGCGTTGGCATAATCGGATTGGGAGTAGTCGGCTCGGGTGTATACGAGACTTTGGTTCGCCATTCGGATGAGATCGCCCGCCGCACCGGCATAAAGCTGGTGATCAGGAAGGCGGCCGATCTCGATCAGTCATTGCGGCAGCGCCTCGGCATTCCCGACGGAATTTTCACCACGGACGCAGGCGAATTGATCAAGAACGATTCGGTCGATGTCGTGGTCGAACTGATCGGCGGGTATTCGCCCGCCGGCGATTTCATTATCGAGTCGCTGAACAGGAAAAAGCACGTGGTCACCGCCAACAAGGCGCTGCTCGCGAAGCAGGGCGCGGAACTGGTGGAATTGGCTGCGCGAAATGAAGTCGATCTCTGTTTCGAGGCAAGCGTCGCGGGCGGCATACCGATTCTGAAGGCGTTACGCGAGGGATTGGTCGCGAACAATATCGACTATATCTACGGAATCGTAAACGGCACCTGCAACTACATTCTCACGCGCATGACCTCTGAACAGATGGGGTTCGAGCGAGCCCTGAAAGAGGCGCAGAAGAAAGGCTTCGCTGAGGCGGATCCGACGCTCGACATCGAAGGCTACGATTCCGCCCACAAACTGGCCATTCTCGCTTCAATCGCCTTCAATTCACGGATCGACCTCGCCGACGTGCATGTCGAAGGAATAAGCGGGATAACTCTCGAAGATGTAGCACATGCCGAGGAGTTCGGATACGTCATCAAGCTTCTCGCGATCGCAAAATTGGCGGGTGAGCAGATCGAGGTGCGCGTACACCCGACACTCGTCCCGAAGGATTCGCTCCTTGCTTCGATACGCGACGAGTACAACGGATTGCTCGTTCACGGCGACGTAGTGGGCACCACGATGTACTATGGCAAAGGAGCGGGCAAGTTTCCCACCTCGAGCGCCATCATCAGCGATTTGGTCGATATCGGTAAGAATATGTCCTTCAAATCGCCGGTACGAACGCAGCCTTTCACGTACGCAAACAACCTGTCCGTGAAAAACATTGAAGATATCACCTCGCTTTACTATATCCGCTTTACCGCGCTCGATAATCCGGGAGTGCTCGGACAGGTATCGGGCGTGTTGGGCAAGCATGGCATCAGCATTGCTTCAGTGATCCAGAAGGTGCAGCATCGCGGCAAGCGCGTTCCCGTCGTCATGATGACGCACGAGGCGGTCGAACGCGACGTGCGGCGGGCTCTCTCGGAAATTGACAAACTCGACAGCATTGAGGCGAAGAGCGCGCTCATTCGCATTATCTCCTGAACGGGGAGTCGGCCATGGACAAGCTATTCATTTCCGCATTGACCGAAGGCGAGCGCATCGTTTCTCACTTCCTGGTCCAATCCAAGCAACTCCTGACCACGAAGAGCGGCAAGCCATATATCAGCATGATCCTGCAAGACAAAACCGGCAGTGTCTCCGCAAAACTCTGGGATAGCGCTCTCGAATTCTATGACACCTTCAAAGTGAACGATGTCATCAAAGTGGACGCGAACGCGGAATTGTACAACAAGGAACTGCAACTTGTTATCAAGAGGTTGCGGCTTGCCGACCCGAAAGAATTTGATCTCGCGGATTATCTCCCGCATACCGACAACAACATTGATGAGACTTTCCTCGAGCTTCGCGCATATGCGGAACAGGTGGCCAATCCTCACTTGAAGGCGCTGTTGGAGAGATTTTTCGACGACCAGCGTTTTGTGAAGAAATTCCTCAAGGCGCCGGCCGCGCGGAGCATTCATCACGTTTTTGTGGGCGGTCTGCTCGAACACACGCTTTCGACCGTGCGCCTGTGCGAGTACCTGACAACCCACTACCCCGCTCTCGACGCGGATCTGCTCATCACGATGGCGATTCTGCATGATATTGGGAAGATTGAAGAGTTGGAGGCTTTGCCGTCAATCAATTATACGGAACAGGGCAATCTTCTCGGCCACATCGTCATCGGCATTCAGATGATAGACGAAAAGATCGCGCAGATATCCGGGTTCCCGCCGAAGCTCAAGATGCTCGTGGAACACATGGTTCTCTCACACCATGGCCAGTCGGAGTGGGGGTCTCCGAGGCCGCCGATGATCCTGGAAGCTGAAATCCTTCATCGGGCCGACGACCTCGACGTCAAGGTCGAGATTTTCACCCGTGCTCTCTCCGACAACCGCGACCCTGACTCCCCCTGGACTGCGTACCAGAAAGCGCTCGAGAGAATTCTTTACAAGAAGCCTACGTATGAAACCGATCTCTCTCCCGAACAGAGTCCGGGCTAACCATCGCCTGATGCAAAAGCTTTTCTTGACGAGAATCAAGCATTGCAGTACTCTTCGGCCATTTCGGCTTGCGCTCCTGATTTGCATTACCGCCGTTTTGCTATCCCCCATGGCGATTGCGGACGAGTCCGTCGTCGCTATCCGAATAACCGAAGAAAACGCGCGGAGGCTTCTCTGTGATTCGCCGGACCGCACCGGCGGAATCGGCGACTGGTATCTCGCCAACCGGCACATCTGGGCGATTGTCGACGATGTCGAAAACCAGAACATGATTTCGCCCGCTGGAGGAAGTCTGATCGATCTGGGTCTGGTCTCGAACAAAACAGACCAGTTCGTGCAGATGTTGCAGCTTTTGAACATGAACCGCGACATCGTAATCCCATACGATACGATAAGAACGGAATCCGGCGACGACTGGGCAGCGATCCTCGTCTCCACCTCAAGCGGATTGCACCCGCAGCAACACGGCTTTGGTGTGCCCGATGAGGCGGCAGCCGCGAACATACAGGTTGAGACGACGTACCGCTTGAACTCGGACGAGCACTTTCTTCATGTTACGACCACGATTCGGAATCCCTCTTCCAAATCAATCTCTATCTTTAATGTCGCGGACATCATCTACTGGGGAGACGACACGGTCAAGCCGTTTGCCGGCAGTCCCGTACGGATGGGATCTGCCCGCGGCGCGCCCCGCGGGTTCCGGCATCCCGATCTCGATACCAGCAGTTTCATCTCATTGATGCGGGGGATGGGCGGCTACACGTACATAGCTGGTGGGGGCGTCGATGGGCTCCCGCCGATCTCGTACGGACTTTGTTCTCCAACGGAATACGCAAAAAACGCTCTGCTTTGGGGAATCAATGACAGGATGGTTTCAGCAATCGGAATCTTTACAGGCGACCATAATCGAACCTTTGATTTCTGGAAAACCCCGTTCTTTCGAATTAGGGCGGGGCAGGATTTCACATATGACCGCATTGTCGTTGTTGGTGAGAATAATGATGCGGCATCGGCGACGGACATCATTTTTCCCCTGTTGGGGATGGCGGACAGGGAATCGGGAATCACCGGCAGAGTATCTCCGCCGGCCGCAGGATGCTCCATTCTTATAATTGATAAAGATGAGTTCCCTGTAACACAAATTCGACCGGTAAGAGAAGGCCCGGAAGCTGGACGGTTCAAGGCAGTCCTGCCTTCCGGCGAATATACTGCGGAGATTTTTTTCGCGGAAAGGGATGCGCGACCCGAATCACCGGATCTGGACCCTCTGAGAATACCGTTTGCAGTCGCAGGCTCCGTCACGGATCTTGGAACGATCGAGGCCCCGCCGCAGGCTGCGCTGCTGATCGAGGTAAAGGAAGGGGGCCAAGCGGTGCCGGCGCGGGTTATCATTCGCGGGATTCAGGGGACGCCGGATCCCGATCTGGGTTCCGATCTTCTTCATTTCACTGTCGGAAACCGCACCACGCCCTCGAGCTTTGCGGCTAACTGGCTCCTCTTGAGCGGGCAAGAGACCGGACCCGTCCGTGTGGGCCTCAGGCCCGGGCGCTATGAAGTGGTGGCCACACATGGTTTCGAATATTCCGTCGACCGGCAAGAAGTTATGGTTGAGCGCCCGAACGACGAGGCCCTCGCAAGCCTGCAACTCGAGCGGGTGATTGAAACGCCCGGCATGATGACCGGCGACTTTCATGTGCACTCGATCGCCAGCATGGACAGCGCCTTTCCACAGGAGCAGCGGGTTCTTTCATTTGTGGCGGAGGGCGTCGAATTGCTGATTGCGACCGATCACGATACTTTGACAGATTATGCTCCCGTCATCTCCACGATGGGTCTGTCGGACCGGATAGCTTCAATAGTGGGTGTCGAGGCGACCAGTATGCTGATGGTGCGGTCCACTCCATTTACCATTGGACACTACAACGCATGGCCGCTTCGGTTCAACGCGTTGCTCCCGCGAAACGGGATGCCGCTCGACGAGGGAATCCGGCCTCGCGTGCTGTATGAACGCCTCAGAGACATCGGAGACGGCGACATTGTGATCCAAGTGAACCACGGGCGCGGCAGTGAACCTGATGGAGGCGCTTCCTTTTTTCATGCGCTTGGAACCGAATTCGGACGACCGCTCTCGTACAAGCCCTCCCAGCCGATGAACGAGTTTCCGAACAACCTGCTGCTCGAAAAGAAGTCGAGCGGAATACGCGATATCGATTTCGATGCGATGGAATTGCTGAACGGAACCGCTTATGACGAGTATCTTCTTCTCCGCAGCGATTGGTTCAGCCTGCTGAATCAGGGGTTCAGTAAAGCCGCAACGGCAAATTCGGATACTCACATCAAGGCGCAGATCGGAGGATATCCCCGAAATTACATACTGTTACAGAATCCGGATGCCGAGCGCGCAACCGAGCGCGATATCATGAAGCAGATCAGCAATCAAAGGCTGTTCGGAACTACGGGTCCGCTTGTCTACTTCACCGTCAATGAACAAGCGCTGCCCGGAGACATCATAACTCCCGAAGAGAACGAGGTAACTCTGAATGTGAAGGTGCTTGCCGCTCCCTGGATCCCTCTTGATCAGATCAGAATTTATGCAAATGGAAAACAGCAGGCGCAATATCCGGTAGACTCCAAATCCGGCATCAACCGGTTCGATCAAGATATTATTTTGAGATTAGAGAGCGATGCATGGGTAACGGTGGAGACCAGCACCGCAAATGATCCGCTGCGGATCCCTCAGCCGCCGGGCGGCCTGTACAACATCATTGCGCCGGGTTTCGTGCCGCTTGCATTCAGCAACCCCATCTTTGTCGATATCGACGGGAACGGGATTTTTGATCCTCCGGGAATTCCGCCTTCCTCTGCCGCCGCAGGTCTGCCGTGGCCGGCGAAAACTTCTCTGGTGGCGGCGCTCCTCGCGCTCATGTCCATCATCCGCCATTTGAGAAGGCGCCGGAGAATCCTTGAATGAGCGGGCAAATGATGGAGAAGAAGCTTCGGCTCAGCCGATAAGAATGACCGTAAGCTTCTTTGGCCCGTGCATTCCTTTGAAGGGAACACCCTGAATATCGGCAGTCATGCTGGGGCCCGTGATGAAGGTAACATGGCTTGGCACATTGTGCGGGTCGCCGAATATCCGATCGATTGCGCTCTCGTAGACCGGGAACAGCCGTTCGAGAGGAACGAGCGCAATGTGCATGATCGGCGCAAGTGAAATAAGGCGGGGCTGATCCTTATCGTGAATGAGGCACAGCGTGCCTGATTCTGCTATGGCAAAATCGGCGCCTGTAATTGCCGCGTCGGCCTCAGCAAACACCATATTCTTGAAATGTTCTCTTCCCGTACAATCTTCTGCCTGAAGAACCGTGAGGTTATGCTTCCTGCCCCACTCCGGCAGATCAAGTTTCCGGATAACGGCGTCCGAGGAAACAACTACACTCTTTATATTTTCAGCGGCAACGACTTCGGCCAGTTTCTCGGCTGCCGCCGCGAAATCCGCCACATGATGAACAACCGCCGTTTGGGCTGTGAGGTTATCTGTGAACGCGCGTATCATCCTATCGCGATCATGGGAGATCTCGGAGAGCGGCGGGACAAAGGGTCTTTGAGGCAGTTCGGTTCCTCGCGCCGAATTCAACCTGCTGAAGATGTCCTCTCGCGGATTCGTCATTTCATCATCCTTCAGAACTTTTCGATGCTAATATTGGCCGGTTTCCTTCATTCGTTCCCGGAAAGTTTTGCGCCCGACGGCGGGCAAATCGCGGCACCTGAACCAGCCACCTAGAAGCGGCATTTGCGAGATGACATTGCCGCGGGCATGCAGGTTGACGACGGGCCGCGCCCCCTTTACGCCGGCGTTCCAATGCCATGCGCGTCGCGCGCCGCATGACAGAATATTCATGGCTTTTTGTTCGAGCCAAGGCCGACTCTGTCCTTTCAATTGGACATCTCCTTCGACATCCATCGAGCGATACAGCAGAAACAGCTTCGGATGGTCGATCCCGCCCGGGCAGATGCTCTTGCATTTCCCGCACAGGGTGCAGGCGCGGTACAGGTGCTGCGTCCTGTCCAGTCCGAGCAGCAGCGGATTGACCACCTGCCCCATCGGCCCCGAATAGGCCCAGCCGTAGGGATAACCGCCGATTTTCATATAGATCGGGCACCCGTACATGCATGCTCCGCAACGAATGCAGCGCAGCGCTTCCCGCAGGTTCTCATTGGCGTAGATGGCCGATCGTCCATTATCGAGAATGACGATGAAGAGCTCCTCCGGGCCATCGATCTCCCCGGGCTTTTTCGGACCGCTGTCCATGCTGACGTAGGCTGATATCTTCTGTGCCGTGCAGTTGCGGCAAAGGAGCCGCAGCAGATGCATGGCATCGCGCATCGTCGGTACGACCTTCTCGATCGTCATGAATGACACCTGCGTTTTCGGAGACGACTTCGAAAATCGAATGTTGCCCTCGTTCTCGACGTTGATAATTGCGCCCGTCTCGGCAACGGCCATATTGACGCCGGTAATCCCCATCTCGAGATGCTGGAATTTTTGCCGGAGGTAACGCCTGGCGGCGGCGCCCAGTTCGACGGGGTCTTGCGTCGCGCGTTCGATCAGTCCCTTTTTCAGGAACAAAGCGGAGATTTCGTCTACTGGTACATTTATGGCGGGCCCGACGATATGAAAAGGAGGTCGTTTGAGCAGTTGCGCGATGAATTCTCCCAGGTCGGCCTCAAAAACGTCGATTCCATCGGCTGCGAGAGCGTCATTCAGGCCAATCTCTTCGGTCACCATCGATTTGCCTTTGGTGACGTACTTGATGTTTCGCTTGCGGGCGAGATCGAGCACGAATTGGTTGGCCTCGTCTGCAGTACGCGCCCAGAAGACGCTGGCTCCGTGCGCGACTGCGTTCTTTTCGAATTGATCGAGGAGCTCCGGCAGGCGGGCAAGCGATTCTGCGCGGATCGCCCGTCCGTATTCGAGAGCGGCTGAGGGATCAGGGAAAGAAGACATCGCGGAATCCCGCAGGTTGTCAACGACCGATGAGATCATATCGAGCAGCGTTCTGGTTCGCTTGTTGGTCAGCTCCCGTTGCGCCACCTCGACGAATTCATTGGTATTGATTTTCATACTTTGCCATTCCTTACCGCATTCGCCAGAAAGCTCGCCAGGTGAATAGCTTTCCTGTCTGAATGGCGACGGCTGAGGTAGCCGCCGATGTTCAGAAGACATCCCGGGTCGCAGGCAACAAGAACGTCGGCGCCGCTCTCAAGGTAATGTGCGACCTTCTCGCTCACCATGGCTTCGGAAATGTCCGGGTACGCGACTGCAAATGCGCCGCCGAAGCCGCAGCACTTCTCAGAGCCGCGCATCTCCACCAGTTGCGCTCCATCGACCGATCGAATCAGCTTTTTCGGTTGCTCCGTCACACCCAGACCGTGCAGAAGCTGACATGAAGCGTGATAGGCGACTTTCGCTGCGTGCACTCCGCCGATATCTTCGACTCCCAGGACATCGACAAGGTATTGTGAAAGCTCGTACACCCGCGGCGCGAGCTGTTCAGCTCTGCTGCGCCACCGCGGCTCGTCTGCAAAAAGATCCGGGTAATGCCGCCGCACCGTATGCACGCAGGAACCTGATGGACAAACGATCGCCTCGTCGTGCTCGAATACGCTGATAAAATGGCGAGCAGCCTCTTTTGCCTGTTTCCGGTAGCCGGCCGTGATCGCCGGTTGTCCGCAGCATGTTTGCTCCGCATGGTAAATGGGGTGGATATCGAGGTGGCGAAGCAGCGTAATGCAGTCCTCCCCCACTTCAGGCATGAAGAGATCGACCAGGCACGGAACGAACAGCGATACGTTTCTCATGTTAGCATGGAGTTCCTTCTCCATATGCCGCGCCCAAGCATGGCTCTGCTTATTGCCGGGATCACTTTCTGTCGATGGAATAATCTAGTCGCACAGGATCAGGAAGGAATTACCGCAAGGGTCATACTTCCTCTCCAACCAGTGATGCATTAACGCTCTTGCCGGGAGTCCTTTTATTATACCAGATGGCGTCGTGCAATGAACGGCAAGAATATGTTCGCCGGACATTTTTTGATATACTTTGAAATCGATTTCGAGTCCAGGCCATAACGAAACAAAAATCTACAGGAGATGAAAAATGGCTTATGAGCATCTGATGGTCGAGAAAAGCGGTCATGTGGCTGTTGTGACTTTGAACCGGCTTGACAAGCTTAACGCTCTCAGTATCGACCTGATGAAAGAACTGCAAAATGTTGTGGGGGAGTTTCAGGAGGACATCGAAACGCGCGTTGTTATCTTCACCGGCGCGGGCAAACATTTCAGCGCCGGCAGAGACCTGCAGGACCAGCGCACGAAGTTGCCGGGACAGGCCGGCATTCTCGAGAGACAGCGGCAGTTTCACCTGGGGCCCCGCTTGATTCAAAGGTTGGTCGAAATGAATCAGATCACCATTGCCGCCATTAACGGCGGCGCACTCGGTGGAGCCGCCTGCATTGTATCAGCGCTCGATTTTCGCATCGGTGCGGATGATTGCTTCGTCGCCTATCCCGAAGTCGGATTGGGAATCCCCTTGAGCTGGGTGAGCCTTCCTCTTTGCGTGAGGTTGATTGGCCCCGCGAGGACCAAACGATTCGTCATTCTTGCGAGGCGAGAAAAAGCACAAACCCTGCTCGATTGGGGTTTCCTCGACGAGGTCGTTCCAAAGAGGGACTTGATGAAGCGCGTGGGCGAAATTGCCGAAGAATATGCCGCAATGCCCCCGATCGCCGCGCAAATGGTCAAGCGCAGCGTGAACGCCATCTCATCGGCAATCGATGCGGCCATTATGCATATGGACTCGGATCAGGTTCTGCTCTCTCAGATGACGCAGGATTTCAATGAGGGCGTCGCGGCCTTCCTGGAGAAGCGAAAGCCGACCTTTAAAGGTGAATGATGAGAGTTTGTGTGACAAGAACAGCGGTCGGATTACAAGTAAGGAGAATAAATCTTTATACCGAAGTGCTGGCGCAGGATCTTCATATCGTGCCAGTCCTTCTCATCCGGCTCATATCCATAATGGCACTCCGCCTGAACCTCCGCGCTCAAACATTTCATGCGCCGCCCGTTCACCTCCCCCATCGCCGTAAAACCTTGAGGAGGATATCTGTAAGAGCGCCCATTCTGCAGTACTTGCACTCCTCCGCCCTCGCTATCGAATGTAACCGTGTGAAAATCTATCTGGCGGCCTCTCGTGTCCTTCAGGACTAATCTCGTCGGCAATTCATCTTCAGTGACTGAAAAACCCTCCGTCGCCAGCTCACTTTTTATCTTGTCTATTTGACTGAGGGCAACAACCACATCGAGGTCCTCATGCGGGCGCGTCTGTTTTCCGAGCAGCGCATCAATGGCCCATCCGCCATCGAGCCACACGTCAATGCCTGCATTTTCGAGAATATCCATGATCTCAGCGACATCCGCAGCCGTCATTGTTTCTTTCAATATTCACGCTTCCTTGATTGATGCCAGTATATCTGCAATAAAGCCTTCGTAATCCCACGTTTCGGATGACCGGCTCAATCCCAGTCGCACGACGACCAGATCGCGTGATGGAATGATGGCGACCACCTGCCCGTCGTGTCCCATGGCAAAGTAAGCATCTACGGGCAGCTTCGGGAAAGGCGGCTGATTTCTGCCTCCTTTTTGTTCGGGTTTCATCGCTCCGAATTCTTCTGCGCCCGCATTCAACCAGAAAAGTGCGCCATAGTGCTTCAATTTAGCGGCGGGGGCGGGAGTTCGCGTGTACTGCACCCATCCCTCGGGAAGTATGCGTTCGCCTTGCCAGAGGCCGTCATTAAGGTACAGAAGTCCGAATCGCGCCCAATCCCTGGCGGTTGCCCACCCGAAGGAGGTGCCGACAAAATTAGCATACGGGTCAGGCTCGATCAGTGCACTGCGCATGCCGATCTTGTTAAACAAAGCTCGTCGCGGGAAAGTCGGATATTCATCGGGCCCGACGGTATCTCGGATAATCTTCCAGAGTGAATGGGGATTGGCGTTGGCATATTCCCACCTGCTGCCGGGTTCCACCTCGAGGGCGCACGAAGTCGAGTATGCGGTCGAATCGATTGCCCCGAACAAGGCCTGCTGTCTCTGTCCCGAAGGGTTCAGGTCGTGGTGGAAATCGAAGCCGGCGCTCATGTGAAGCAAATGATTGACGGTTATCTTTCGATGCGGGACGCCAGGTTTTCGCCACTCGGGGATAGGAGCCGGATCGTCGACGGAAAATTTTCCCCGGCCTTTCAATATCCCGATGAGAGCGCTCGTGATGCTCTTCGTCATCGACCATCCGTGCATGGGCATGTCCTTGTCAAAACCGGGGGCATAGCGCTCCCCAACGATTTTCCCTTTATAAACAATAACAGCCGCCCGCGCGCGCCGCGGCTTCGCGGGATCGGGTTCGGAAAATTCTCGATCGAGCGCAGCCGCTAACTTCCCTTGATCGACCTCAGGGAAATCGGCCGTTGCATCGAGGTCGCCCGTCGGCCAGGGCACGACCGCGGGATCTGCCGGCTCCGGCTCGATACATTCAGCCGGAGTTTGCACCTGCTGCGCCTCCCATGAGGGTGGTATGATCGTGCAGCCGGCGCAGTCGCGAAAGACGGCGCGTCTCTTGACGAAACCGAATGCGGTGGCGGTTACCGATTTCCGCTCGTAATCGACGTCGACGTCCACCAACTTCATCAGCGGATTAAACGGCTCGAGGTCATTTTCAAGGATATTCTGGATGGGCCGGTTCTGAATGAAAAGATAAGAACACAGCATCTTTGCCTTGTATCCCGCGCCGACAGGAGCGACTTTAAAAGTGATGAAATAAAAGACATATCCCGCAAGAATCAGGGCCACCACGCCGAGCCCCAGAAGTACTCTCTTCAGCAGCTTGTTCATAGCGCTTCCCCCCGCCGAGATTGAAATGTCATACGCACCCGTTTGGTCTTCTCCTGAATGCTGAGCCTCATTATATCAAATGGACGATTCTCCGAGCGAATCGATTTTCCTGCAATTTTCCCATTGAAAGTGTATAATTCTCTTATTGTCAATCACCCTCCATGGGAACTGGATGAGGAGATACTGCTTATGAAGAGGTGGCGCCTCGCGCTGTTCATCATCGTTTTTCTGCTGTTGATCGGATCAGCTTATGCGGAACAGCCTCGCCGCGAAGACATCGGAGATCTGATAGTTCTCCACCTGTACGGCACCTACCACGAGATGGGCAAGCAGCAGGCGGAACTGCTGGGGCCCGACCTCCGCCGCGTTTACGAGATGCAGCTTGAAGATTTTACACAGCTCGCATCCGGAGCAGGTTTTGGAGGGAGGTTTTTCAATTACATAATGATTCCTCTGTACAGCGCCGTTGCCCCGTTCGGCGATGACAGCCATTTCCAAGATGAGATAGGAGGTATCGCCTCAGTGCTTCGCGTACCTCGCCGGAATGTGATGAGGGCGCTTTTCAGCCTTGCGGGCGGTTCCACCGTCTTTGCAGCCACTCGCAGCGCTACGGCTGATGGACAATCCCTTATCGGCCGAAACGTGGATTGGGGCGACGCATACGGCCTGCGGCGTCCAGTTGTCGCCATTTATCACCCGACGGAGGGAGACCTCGATTACATTTTTACCGGTTGGCCGCTGGTAGGATTGCCGACGGTTGGCCTGAATGAGGCCGGACTTGCGGTATCCTTGAACTTTTTTGTGAGCGAGCCGCGCGTCAGTCTCTTTTTTCCCGCCTGGCCGCATCGAAGCGTATTGCAGAAGGCAAAGACCGTGGAGGAAGCGATTCAGTTAATCGCGGCGTCGGGGCGCCGCGGGCTCTCAGCCTTTTATGTGATGGCCGACGCAACCGGCGATATCGCGATGGTGGAATGGACTCCGACCCGTTTCGCGGTGTACCGTCCTGATGAGGACTGGTTTGGACAGGCCAATCATGCGCGGACCCAAAAGATGATACCATACGACCGCTACCGGCACCCGGATTCGTTTCAGCGGAGAGCGGCAATGGAAGCGGCAGTGCGCCGGCATCTCGGAAACCTTACCCCTGAGCTGGCGGTAGAGATTCTGCGCGACCGCACCGGCGCCGCCTTCGCCAATGAGCCGAGTGTGGGCAATCCGAATGTGATAAATCCGGTTGTGGTGCATCCTTCATCGCTGACGCTGTGGCATTCCACCGTCATGCAGCCGCACGCGCCATACGGTTCCTATGTCCCGTTCACGTTTTTCAAGAAGTCGGTCCCTCCGACTTTCCCGGCAAGCGAGTTGCTAACGACCGGGGCGCTCGACCAGGAGCGAAAGGAGATACAGACAGCGCGGTCAGCCCTCAAACTGCATCGCGAGGAGAAATTTCAGGAAGCCCGAAAGACGTGGATTCACCTGCTCGATTCGAACCCCGGCGCTTTGAATACGCGCCGGCTGGCCCTGGGCTATGCGAGCACACTCGCTTCTTTAAATGATACCAAAGGGGCGTATGCCGCTCTCGAGACGGCTGCCGACAAACAGGCGCCGTTCGATGTTCGAGGGCTTGCGCTTGTTGCGCGGGGAATACTCGCCGACAGGCTGGGGCTGCGAGGAGAAGCCATCCGCCATTATCATGCCGCTCTTGAACATTTTCAATCACAGCCGGACTTCACGGCGTTTGCTTCGGAGATGAAGACTGCAAGGAGAGGACTGGAAAAGTCGCAGGCGAAAATTCCTCTCCCGATATCGCCCTATGATGTGGGAGTGCCACAGTAATACTTTTGGCGGTGAGCATGGCGAGTCCCAGGTTTTTCTCAGGAGGGATGTTTCAACTGTCGACGATACCCGGTCGCGGCTCGCCTCGTCCCGCCGGCGCTTCCGAATCCTCGGCGCCGGTCGCTCCGGAAAGTAATTCGTGCGCCTTTCTTGCGAGGCCGCTCCTGTTCTTGAGGACAATAACCTGAAAAAACTTGCCATCGCTCTTGATCGCAAGTATGTCAAATAGAAGCTTCTTCTGAAGCTTTGCCTTTTCCACCTCTGAAAGATCCCAAGATTTTACCTGAGATCGGAAAAGCTTTCGGAAAACGAACAGAATCCTCTTATCCGTGAGGATCATGTAGCCTTTTCGGTTTCTGCCGCAGCCCTTTACCTTGCGGAGATATCCTTGGATAGTGGCACGGACCGGTTCACCTTTGGAAAACTCCTCGTCAACCAATTCCGCAATTCCATCGGGCAGCGCTTCAGGAGAAGCAGCGGCCGCGCCCGAAAAGATCGTGTAAAGCCTCACCACGATCGCCTTCAGAACCAGTAATGCGCCGCGCCATAGGCCCGGTCCTAACCAGACAAGCAAGATCAACAGTATCAGGCTTATGATCAGGGAAATCACAGGATGCGAGATCACCAGCAATGAAAATCCAACGACGCCCACGTCCTCCGCAACACTGAGAGCTATGTTGGAAAAGGGTTCAGGACTCGTGTTAACGACCAATCGGGTTCCCGCTTTCGCCGTATGCGTGGCCAGAGCCAGACTCGATCCCAACAAGGCGGTAAGCACTTCAACAGACGGATCGGCTTCGCCAACAATGGTCAACGATACCAGCGCGGCGCCGAAGGGACGGATAATTGTATGGATGCTGTCCCAAAGGCTGTCGAACCCGGGAATCTTGTCAACGGCAAATTCGCAAAGATAGAGAGCAATGGCAAGAAAAATTACCGCGTCATTATCGAATGCCTGAAACTCCGGCGGCAGACCTTTTATCATGTTGAACTTTGAGACAAGTCCGACGACCGCCACCGTGGCATAAAGATTGACTCCTGACGTCAGCGACAGCCCCATTACACTGCTGAGCTTTATCAAAGCTTCCATTTGCTTTCCCCTTGTTAGACGAACGAGAATGCATCCGGTTTAGTCATTATAACAGACGCGGCCATGAACTCGTTATTCATTCTGTGTGTGTGATTTTCGAGGAGGACTTGACAGGAATAGTTTCTCGATCTATAATTCTGCTTGAAATGTTCATTTGAAATCTTCGCTTGAAAGGTCGGGAAACGGTGATGCAACGGCAACTGAGGCACAGCAAATCCACGCGAGAAAGGTTGATAGAGGCTGCCGGGAAACTCTTTTCTGAAAAAGGATTTAAAGAGACTACGGTTAAGGATATAACTGACGTTGCAGAAGCCAATGTTGCCGCCGTAAATTATTATTTCCGAGACAAGGAGAGTCTATATGAGGATGTCATGATCTCCATCTTGGAGGGAATGAGAGAGAGTTTCCCGGTCGATAAGGACATGGATGACAGCCAATCCGCCGAATCGCGGCTGCAGACGCTGGTTCGCAATCTGCTTTACAGATTTCTTGATCCGGAACGGCCTGCCTGGCAGGGCGTCCTCCTCGCGCACGAACGGATGGCCCCCCGACCGGCGGTACTCTCCATAATCAATGAGGAGATAGCAAAAACGCGACACCTTTTGTCTGTCATAGTTCGCGATCTTCTTGGAGAGAGAGCCACCGGCGACCATATCGAATTATGCGGTTCGAGCGTCATGGGGCAAATCATGTCGCAGGCCCAAATTCACAGCCCTCAGGCCCCGCCGCTGCTCAGAAAGGGAACTGCCACCAGAGATGAAGTCGAATTCCTGGCGCGGCACATCGCGAACTTCTCATTGGCGGGCATCTTGCGCGTGCGGCAGGATATTGAGACTGAGAAAGCGGTAGGATGACGAAAAAGATTTCTGCAATCCTGATGGTGTTGTTGATAACGGGATGTGCGGCGGTCGGACCGAATTATGTTTCTCCCACAGTTTCGGCGCCTGATCAATGGAGTTCGGAACCGAGGGGTGGGCTGAGCGGCGAAAATCCCGATATTTCCGAACTGGCCGGTTGGTGGTCGATATTGAATGACCCAATCTTGACGAACCTGATTGAGCGGGCGAGCAGGGACAACCTAGGCCTGCTCGAAGCGGTTTCACGCATTCGAGAAGCCCGTGCGGTCGTGGGCATCAACAGGGCCGGCCTCTTTCCTTCCATTACCGGCGGCGGCGACAGGAGCTACAGCCGCAGCAGCGGGCAGACAGGCAGCGGAGAGAGAGCAGACTTTTATTCGACCGGTTTTGATGCAGCATGGGAATTGGATATTTTTGGAGGTGTGAGGCGTTCGGTCGAGGCGGCTGTGGCAGAGCTCGAGGCGAGCGAGGCCGACCTGCACGACGTGCTGGTGATACTGGTTTCGGAGGTCGCGCTGAATTATATCAACGTGCGCACGCTACAGGCGCGGATATCCGTTTCGGAATCCAATCTCGAGAAGCAGCAGGACACATATGAACTTGTGCTTGCTCGCTTTGAGGCCGGCCTGACGAGCCGACTTGATCTTGAGGAAGCCACGTCTAATCTCGAGAGCACGCACGCTCAGATTCCTCCGCTTCGAGTCGAGATCGAGCAGGCAAAGAACCGGATCGCGGTGTTGCTCGGAGACCGGCCGGGCGCCCTTGATGATGTGTTGTCGCAACCGGAACCTATCCCGGTGATTCCGCTTGAAGTCGCTGTCGGCGTGCCTGCTGACGCTTTAAGGCGCCGGCCCGACATCCGCCGGGCGGAACGGCGGGTAGCCGCGCAAACGGCGCGCATTGGCGTGGCGACGGCCGATCTGTACCCGAGATTCCAATTGCCGGGCTCGATCGGTCTCGAGTCCCTCTCGCTTGATACCCTTTTTCGTGGCGGCAGCTATACGTATCGCTACGGGCCGAATTTCAGCGTGCCCGTTTTCACCGCGGGTAGTATTCGCCAAAATATCGTGGTGCAAGATGCCCTTGCCGAGCAGGCGCTACTGCAATACGAGACTACGATTTTGACAGCGTTGGAGGAGGTCGAGAACGCGCTGGTCGCCTATGCCGATGAGCAGGTTCGCCGTCAGGCTCTGCTCAATGCTTCGGAGGCTGCGGCCCGTGCAGCCGAGCTTGCCGAAATGCAATATGCCGCGGGGTTGATCGACTTTCAGATTGTTCTGGATGCCCAGCGCTCGCTGCTGGCGTTCGAGGAGCAATTGGCCAGAAGCGAGGGCGAGGTGGTATCGAACTTGATCCGTCTCTACCGAGCACTTGGCGGCGGATGGATGCCGCTTGTTTCCACTGAAGGATAAAGGGGGACTGAAGTTGACAGAGAGACCGGAACAGAATGTCGCGCAGACCTTAGGAGTCGGGCCCGCACAGGGACGCGCGAGAAAACTAAAGCAAATCCTCATTGTGACCGCGCTTTTGGCAGCGGTGATATTCGCGGCAGTCACATGGCGCCGGACCTCCGCGATCGCAAGAGTTCCGAAATATGAGACATTGCCGGCGCAGCGAGGCGATTTGATCGTGACGATAAGCGCAACCGGAACATTGCAGCCGACGAATCAGGTGGAAGTGGGCAGCGAGTTATCGGGCATCATTGAAAGCGTAGAGGTGGATGATAACGACACGGTAGAGGTCGGGCAGGTGCTGGCACGACTGGACACGGAGAAACTGACAGCTCAGGTGGTAAAATTCCGAGCCGCGCTCGAGGCGGCGCGCGCGAGAGTTCTTGAGGCGAAGGCGAATGTCGTGGAAACCCGCAGCACCCTGCAGCGGATGAAAGAGGTGTGGGAGAAAACTGAGAAGCGAGCGCCTTCGGAACATGACATCGAGATTGCAGAGGCCGCATTCCAGCGGGCGCAAGCGGCGGAGGCAAGTGCGGTCGCTCAGGTAGCCGAGGCCGAAGCCAATCTGAATGCATCTGAAACCGATCTCACAAAGGCGGCTATTCAATCGCCGATTAATGGCGTCGTACTTACGCGTGAGGTCGAGCCGGGCCAGACAGTCGCTGCTTCGCTTCAGGCGCCGATTCTGTTCATGCTGGCAGAGGACCTCGCGCAGATGGAACTTCATGTTGACGTGGATGAAGCCGATGTGGGACAGGTGAAAGAGGGGCAGGGCGCCGTTTTTTCGGTGGATGCCTATCCCGATATGGATTTTCATGCCACAGTTTCCCAGGTTCGGTACGGTTCCCAGACCGTCAACGGTGTAGTCACCTACAAGACCACGCTGAAGGTAAATAACTCGGACCTTCTGCTTCGACCGGGAATGACTGCGACCGCCGATATAACCGTCAAAAACGTTCAAAACGCTCTTCTGGCGCCGAACGCGGCGCTTCGCTTCTCACCGCCTTCAGAAGAAAAAGAGGCGCCTCCCGCGACGCTTACGGGAAGGCTTCTTCCGCGCCCGCGGTGGGGGCGTTCCAGGCCGGGTGATAAGGAATCGCAAGGGCCCAAAGGGGAAAAGCTGGTATGGACGCTTAAGGACGGGAACCCCGCGGCCATCTCGATCACTGTGGGGTCGACGGACGGAAGCATGACAGAAATTGTTTCCGGAGAAATTGAGGAGGGAACTCCTCTGCTGGTGGGCCTGGAGGAAGCTCGAAAATGACGGGAACCATCAACGGGGGGAATGACCAGCGGGGCCGCCCGCTGATCGAGTTGAAGCGTGTGCGCAAAGTGTATGGCGAGGGCCAGGCGGCCATGGAGGCGCTGTGCGGGATCGATCTTCTCATCAGTGAAGGCGAATTCATTGCGGTAATGGGCCCGAGCGGCTCGGGAAAATCCACCTGCATGAACATCCTTGGATGCCTCGATGTTCCGACCTCCGGAAGTTATCTGTTCAGGGGGATAGCAGTAGGAACGTTGACGCGCAACCAGCGCGCGCTTTTACGACGCAACTACCTCGGGTTTGTCTTCCAGGGATACAATCTGCTGAACCGAACCCGTGCGCTCGAGAACGTCGAAATTCCCCTGATCTATCGGGGTCTGCGGCCGGCCGAGCGGCACGCGCTCGCCCGCGAGGCGCTCGCCGCCGTCGGGCTTAAAGGATGGGAGAAGCATACCCCCGGCGAGTTGTCGGGCGGGCAGCAACAGCGGGTTGCCATTGCTCGCGCCATCGTTACCAGTCCGTCGATCCTGCTGGCCGACGAGCCGACGGGAAATCTGGACTCGGCCCGGAGCCGGGAGATCATGCAACTGCTCACCAGGTTCAACAGCGAGCGCGGCATCACGATCGTCATGGTGACACATTCCGCCGAAATGGCCTCATATGCAAAGCGAATTGTCCATTTTCTCGATGGCGCCATTGAAAACGATGCGCAGAATGGAGGGCCTGCCGGATGTGGTGGAATATGATTCTGCTGGCATCGAGGGAAATTCGCCGCAACGTGTTGCGCTCTTCTCTCACTGTTCTCGGGATCATCATCGGAGTCGCCGCAGTCATTACCATGGTGACGCTGGGCGACGGCGTAACCGCTCAGGTAGCAACTGAGATCTCCAGCCTCGGCGCAAACCTGCTCCAGGTGCACCAGGGGCAGGGATTCCGGGGGCCCGGCGGCACGCGCTCGGCGGAGCGGCCATTCGATTTGAAGGACGCCGCTGCAATCGAGGAGGAAATCCGCGGTGTCATCGCGGCAGCCCCTGTTGCATCCAGATCGCTTCAAGCAATCGTGGCAAACGACAACTGGTCCACCACCGTTACCGGCAGCACGAACGCTTTTCTCATCGTGCGCAACTGGACGCTTGAATCGGGGCGACTATTCAACGAAAGCGAGCTCCGAGGCGGCAAGCCGGTCTGCATAATCGGATCAATGGTTCGGGAGAAATTGTTCGGACCGCAAAATCCGATCGGTTCGTCGTTGCGTCTTGAGAAACTATCATGCCGCGTTGTCGGAGTTCTCAAAGCAAAGGGGCAATCAAGCACGGGAATGGACCAGGATGATTTCGTGCTCATTCCTTTGAGAACGTTCCAGCGGCGCATTGCGGGCAATCAGGACGTCAGCGCCATTCTGGTGACGGCGCAAGAGGGCGTTTCGACGGAAAAAGTGCAGAGTGATATCGAGCGGCTGCTGCGCGAGCGCCGCCGCATCTCGCTGGAGGACGAGGATGATTTTCATTTGCACGACATGAAAGAGATTATCAGTACGATGACGAGCACGACCCGGATGCTTACGGCGCTTGTGGGCGCCGTGGCCGCAATCAGTCTGCTGGTCGGCGGCATCGGTATCATGAACATCATGCTGGTTTCCGTCACGGAAAGAACCCGTGAGATCGGCACGCGGCTGGCCATCGGAGCGCTCGAGCGCGAGGTAATGATACAGTTTCTGGTGGAAGCCGTGGTCCTCTCCTCTTTTGGTGGACTCATCGGGATCATACTCGGGCTTTCGGCGGCGGCCGGCGGCGCCCATTTTCTGAAGATTCCGTTCGTGTTCAATGGAGGAATTGTCACGATTGCCTTCATCTTCTCCGGGCTGGTGGGAATTGTTTTCGGATATTTTCCCGCTCGAAAGGCTGCGCGCCTCAACCCGATCGATGCGCTTCGATATGAGTGACCTCGGCAACCCGTCCAATTCTCCTCCCGTCTCGGTGCCTTGAAAAGAAGTTAACGCGTCATTATAATCATTCAGTTGAAGCTCATTGACTCTTTGTTTTTTCTCGACGCGATCGCGGAGGACATATGGCAGGCGCAAGCTTCATCGAACGGATGGCTCACGACAAGCAGGAGATCATTGAGGGCTGCAAAGAATGCGGCACGTGTTTGAGCGTATGTCCGATACGGCCGTTTTCCCGCTATGCCGAAAAGGATACGGCGCAGTTGCAGGCGGCGCGAATCGCTTTCCTCAAAGGCGGCGAGGCATCCGATGCGGTGTATGATATGGCCTTCTCCTGTATGGGTTGCCATTTCTGTAAAGGTGTTTGCCCGCAGGGTCTGAACCCGGCTCAGACCGGAATCATCTCGAGGATGGAATTGATCAGGCGCGGCCACGCTGCGCCGCCGGCATATTCGTTTGCGCTTGCGGGCGAGCATTTCAATTACTTCGGTATCATGTCGGCGCTGCTGACCGACCCATCACGGAAGCGGTGGATTACGGAGGCGCCCGTTTCTCCCGCGCATGCCGACGTCGTTTTTTTCCCCGGTTGCGGGCTGCATACGATGCCGGACCATTTGTTCGCGTGCCTGGATATTCTCGACCGGATGGAGTTGAACCATGTCACCCTGGGCGGGATCGCGCATTGCTGCGGCGGCGCCTATATGCTGGCCGGCAAGGCTGAGGAATGCGGCGAATTTGGGGATCGTCTTGTCCAGTCGATTTCCGCATTCACGCCGCATACAGCGGTCCTCTTTTGTCCCGGCTGCATGATCCGGTTGAGCGAGAGTTTTTTCGACTGTTCAGGCCTGCCGTTTCGGACCATGCACCTATCGCAATTTCTTGCCGAAAACATCGACCGCCTGAAATTCGAGAAGCCGATCAGGAAAACGGTCGCAATTCACGATCCGTGCCAGCTCGGGCGCGGCCTTGGCGAGTTCGAAGGATCAAGAAAAGCAGTGAAGGCGATCCCGGGAATCCGGCTGGTCGAGTTGGAGCACCGCGGCAAAGAGACGCGCTGCTGCGGCAGTCCGGCGGCACAGCACGACCCGGCCGCTGCAAAGCAGATGGGGCTGCTGCTGATGGAAGAGGCGAAGAAGTCGGGCGCGGAACTGCTGGTTACTCAGTGTTTGAGCTGTAATCGAACGTTCAGGGGACTAGCTCAGGGGTACCCATTTGAAGTGGTGAATTTCGTGGCGCTGGTGGGCCGGGCGTTGGGCATCGAATATGAAAGCAAACTGCCGCTGTATCTGAAGTGGCGCGACGTTGACCGGGTGATCGAGGATGCCCGCGCCAATATCGAGGCAAGCGCCTATACCGAACAGGAGGTCCGGTTCTTCCTCGAACTCCTCTTTAGCATGGCATAGCTTGCGTCGATTCGACTGAGAAAGGAAATCAGATCATCCATCCAAAATTTGACTCATTTTCGACAGTTTGAAAAATTAAGCTATTTTGTATCAAGAACTTACAGAGACAGAAAAAGCTCTAGGCACTACATTTTCTCTGGCTCTCT